>NZ_BCPP01000036.1:0-16492 GCF_016586125.1 Burkholderia sp. E168m23 | reverse complement strand
GGGGACGACCTCGGTGGAAGCGAAGGCGTCGTCGTCGTGGCAGCCGGTGTTCAACGCGGGCCTGCAGTACAACCTGACGGAACACTTCGGGCTGATCGCATCGGTGACCTACATCCCGCTGAAGACGACGTCGACGGTGACGATCAAGGCGGCGGACGGCTCGGTGCTCGCCGAGTCGAAATCGGACCTGAAGGCGGACCCGATCATCAGCTACGTCGGGATGACGTACAAGTTCTGAGCGCGGCGAGAAGCCGGCGAATGGATGGTCGCGACAAAATCGCAGGCAAAAAAAAGCCCGCCTAAGTGGCGGGCTGAATCCATATCAGAGGAGACATGGAGGAGACAGTTCCAATCATATCGAATCGGTTTCCGCAATGCAACATTTCCGTAGAGAAAATAAGGATTTTCCCTCGAATGCGGCCTCTAGTTCGCCGTGACGGCACCTGACCCCTTTCCATTCTCCCGCTCGAGCACCTCGCCCAGCGCGTCGCGCAGCAGCGCGGCGGGCCGCGCCAGCCGGCCCGGCAACGTGCCGTGCACGAGCCACACGTTGATCCGCGTTTCCAGCCCCGCCGTTTCCACCACCCGCAGCGCCTCGCGATGCGCGCTGCGCGCCAGCGCGTTCGGCGGCGCGATGCCGATGCCGGCGCCGCGCGCGACGAGCGACAACTGCAACTCCGAGCCGAATGCCTCGACCGCGACGTCGAACGGCAGCCCGGCCGCGCCGAGCGCGCGGCTCAGCGCCGAACGCATTCCGCAGCCGTCCTGGCTCAGCACCCACGGATAACCCGACAGCGTATCGAGCGACAGCGGGCCGTCCGGCAGCGGGAAATCGCGCGCGGCGACGAGCACCGTCGGCTGCGTGGCGAGCAGCGTCGCCGTCAACGCGTCCGGCAGCGCCGCGCTAGCCGGCACCATCACGGTCGCGACGTCGAGCGCGCCGCGCTCGATGCCCTGCACCAGCGCCGGCGACCAGCCGGCCGTCACGCGCAGCGTGAGGCGCGGAAACGCGTCGCGCAGCCGGTCGATCGGCCGCTCCAGCGCGAGCTCCGACAGGAACGGCGGCACGCCGATGCGCAGCTCGCCCGACGGCTCGCTGTCCGGCGCGCCCGCCGCCATCAGTTCGTCGACGGCACCGAGCACGTTGCGCGCGAGCGCGTAGACGTCGCGTCCGGCCGCGGTCGGCTTCAGCGGCTTGCTCTGCCGTTCGAGCAGCGGCACGCCGAGCAAGGTTTCGAGGTTCTGCACGCGCCGCGTCAGGCCCGGCTGCGTCAAGTGGAGCTTCGCCGCTGCGGCGACCATCGACCCGCTGTCGACGACCGCGACGAACGCCTGGAGATCACGCGTATTCAAAACAAACTCGCATAATCATGTTAGACATATTTCAATTGTCGCATAAACATCAGGCACCTACGATGGGAGTTCCTTCGATTTCCAGCCCTGGCTTCCGATGAACTGCCCTGCCAACCGTTGCTCCGCCCCCGTTTCGCCCGCCGTCGCCGCGCCGCCCGCACTGAGCACGGGCATGACGCTGTTCTTCGCCGCGACAGTCGGCGTGATCGTGATGGACCTGTTCGCCGCGCAGCCGCTGACCGGCCCGATCAGCGCGGACCTGCACCTGCCGCCCGGCCTCGCCGGCCTCGTCGCGATGCTGCCGCAGCTCGGCTACGCGGCCGGGCTCGCGTTGCTCGTGCCGCTGGTCGACCTGCTCGAGAACCGCCGCCTGATCGTCGCGACGCTCGCCGTCTGCGCGGCGGCGCTCGCGCTGCCCGCCTTCACGCAGTCGGGCGCCGTGTTCCTGCTTGCAACGCTCGCGGCCGGCGCCGCGTCGAGCGTGATCCAGATGCTGGTGCCGATGGCCGCGTCGATGGCGCCCGAAGCGCAGCGCGGCCGCGCGGTCGGCAACGTGATGAGCGGGCTGATGCTCGGCATCCTGCTGTCGCGGCCGCTCGCGAGCCTGATCGCGGGCTCGGCCGGCTGGCGGGCGTTCTATCTGCTGGCCGCGCTCGCGGACGCGGCGATCGCCGTCGTGCTCGCGCTGCGCCTGCCGGCGCGTACGCCGTCGATCACCGCCAGCTACCGCGCGTTGCTCGCGTCGATGGGACGCCTGCTCGCCGACGAGCCGGTGCTGCGCCGGCATGTGCTATCGGCCGCGCTCGCGATGGCCGCGTTCAGCGCGTTCTGGACCGCCGTCGGGCTGCGGCTCGCGCAGCCGCCGTTCGCGCTCGACCTGCACGGCATTGCGCTGTTCGCGTTCGCCGGCGCGAGCGGCGCGATCGTCACGCCGCTCGCCGGCCGCGCGGGCGACCGCGGCCACGGCCCGGCCGCGCAACGGCTCGCGCACGGCACGATGCTCGCGGCGCTCGTCGTGCTCGGCGTCGCCGGCGCCGGCTGGTTCGGCTTCGATGCGCACGCGCATCGCGGCGTTGCGCTCGCGCTGCTGGCCGGCGGCGCGGCGCTGCTCGATGCGGGCGTCATCGTCGACCAGACGATCGGCCGCCGCGCGATCAACCTGCTGAACCCGGCCGCGCGCGGACGCCTGAACGGGCTGTTCGTCGGGCTGTTCTTCGTCGGCGGCGCGCTGGGTGCGGCGCTCGCGGGCAGTGCATGGGCCTGGGGCGGCTGGAGCGCGGTGTGTGGTGTCGGGTTCGCGTTCGCCGGTGCGGCGGCCGTGTTCGGGCTGATGGCCGGCCGCGGGGCCGGCGCGGCGGCGTGGGATCGGCCGGGTGCGTGAGCAAACATGAGCGGGCATGAGCGCGCGTGATGCCAGCGGCGGTGAAGCGACGATGAATCGGCGCCAAAAAGCCGAACGCCCCGCCCTCTCGCGAGGGACGGGGCGTCCGGTACCGCGTGCTCGGTCCGGAATCAGTGCCGAACCAGCGCCATCATCGCGCCGAAGCCGACGAACAGCCCGCCCGTCAGCCGGTTGAACACCTTCGCCACGCTCTGGCTCTTCAGCGTGGCGCCGATGCGCGTGCCGAACGACGCGTACACGAGATACCAGCTCACCTCGATCACCGCGAACGTGACGACGAGGATGCCGAACTGCGGCAGCGTCGGCTCGGCCGCGTTGATGAACTGGGGCAGCAGCGCGGCCGCGAACAGGATCGCCTTCGGGTTGCTGCCCGCGACCAGGAAGCCATTGCGGAACAGCACCGCGCGCGAGGCCGATGCCCCTTGCGACACGGCGTCGACGTCGGCCGCCGACACGTCGTCCACGCGGGCGCGCCACGCCTTCACGCCGAGATAGACCAGGTAGGCCGCGCCCGCGAAGCGCAACGTATTGAACATCGCCGGCCATGCCTCGAGCACCGCGCCGAGCCCCGCCGCGGAGACCGCGAGCATCAGCACCAGCGCGCTCAGGCAACCGGCCATCGTCGCGGACGAGCGCCGCAACCCGTGCCGCGCGCCGTGCGTCATCACGAGCAGCATGTTCGGGCCCGGAATCGCCGATACGACGAACACCGTCGCCACGAAAAGCCACCACGTATGCAAGTTCATGACTGCCTCTGCCTCAAATGTAGGGGGAAACGAACCGCCGATTATGCCGTGCGGATCGCGCTTTTGTCGCGCTGCTATGGCGTGTCAGCGGCCGGCGCGGCGCAGCGCGACCTCGCCGAGCACCGCGAAATCCTGGTCGCCGCCGCCGTGCGCGAGTGCGTCGAGCAGGCTGTCGCGCACGACGCTCGCCACCGGCAGCGGCACCGACGTCGCGTCGCCGGCCTCCAGCGCGAGCCGGACGTCCTTCAGCCCGAGCCGCGCCTTGAAGCGCGCGGGCTCGTAGCGCCGCTCGGCGATCATCGCGCCGTAGCCTTCGTAGACGGGCCCCGGAAACACGCTGCTGGTGATCACGTCGAGGAAATCGCGCATCGCGACGCCGTGCGCGCCGAGCAGCGCGGACGCCTCGCCGAGCGTCTCGATCGCCGACGCGAGCGTGAAGTTCGCGGCGATCTTCGCGACATTCGCGTGCTGCGGCAGCGAGCCGAAGCGCCAGGTCTTCTGGCCGATCGCGTCGAACAGCGGCTGCACGCGGTCGATCGCCTCGGCCGGGCCGCCCGCCATGATCGTCAGGCGCGCGGCGGCCGCGACGTCGGGCCGCCCCATCACCGGCGCGGCGACATAGTCGATGCCGCGCGACGCATGCGCGTGCGCGAGCGATTCGGCGAGCGCGACCGACACCGTCGCCATGTTCACGTGGATCAGCCCGCGCGGCGCCTGGGCCAGCAGCGCGTCGTCGAACACCGCGCGCGCGGCCGCATCGTCGCCGAGCATCGAGAACACGGCGTCGCCGCGAAACGCGTCGGCCGGCGTGTCGACGATCTGCGCGCCGAATGCCGCGAGCGGCTCGGCCCGCTCGCGCGACCGGTTCCAGACCCGCACCGTGTGGCCCGCCTTCAGCAGGTTCGTCGCGATCGCCTGCCCCATTTCGCCCAGCCCGATAAACCCGAGATCCATGTCCCGCTCCTTCGCTCCGTGAAGCCGCGAGTTAAACACAGATGCCGGCGCGCTGCAGCGCCTGCCGCCGGCCGGGCGCGGTGCGATACTGCACGGATGGCGACTGCACGGATGGCGACCGCGACCTTCCGCTTTCACGGCGAACTGAACGCCTTTCTCGCGCGTCAGCAGCGCGACCGGGCGTTCGAACACGCGTGTGCCCGCGATGCGACGGTGAAGCATGCGATCGAGGCGCTCGGCGTCCCGCATACCGAAATCGGCCGGCTGTACGTGAACGACGCGCCGGCCGCGCTCGACCGGCCGCTCGACGACCGCGACCGCGTCGAAGTCTTTCCCGAACGCGCACGGCCCGCGGCCGACGGGGCAACCGGACTATCAGCGGCGTCATGGCGTTTCGTCGCCGACGCGCATCTCGGCGGCCTCGCGCAACTGCTGCGCCTCACCGGCTTCGACACCTGCTACGACAACCACTACCGCGACGACGAACTCGCGGCGCTGGCCGAGCGGGAGCAGCGGATCGTGCTGACGCGCGACCGCGAGCTGCTCAAGCGGCGCGCGGTCGTGCGCGGCTGCTACCTGCATGCGCTGCAGCCGGCCGACCAGTTGCGCGAACTGTTCGAGCGGCTCGATCTCGCGCCGCACATGCGGCCGTTCCGGCTGTGCCTGCGCTGCAACGCGCCGCTGCATCCGCTCGACGCGGCGGCCGCCGCGCCGCGCGTGCCGGCCGGCGTCCGGCTGCGCCACCGGCGCTTCGCCGCATGCGACGTGTGCCGGCGCGTGTTCTGGGAAGGTTCGCACTGGCGGCGCATGCGCGCGGTGGTCGACGCGATGCGCACGCCATCGCCCGTCCGGCGCGACGGAGCGGGCGGACCCGACGAATCCGGCCCCTGAAAAAACAAAACCCCGCATGCCGGAGCATGCGGGGTTGGCCGACCGATGACCGGCAACGCCGGCCGTGGCGGTGAGCCGCTTAGTTCTGCGTGCCTGCGTCGTTGGTGCCGGCGGCCGATGCGGCTGCAGCCTTCGCCTGGCCCTTCTTCGAACCGTGGTGCTTCAGCTGGTGCTTCGGCTTGCTGTGATCCTTCTTGGCCGGTGCCGAAGCGGCGGCCGGCGTGTCGGCTGCCGGCGCGGACGCCTGTGCGAATGCCGAAACCGATGCGAGAGCGAATGCTGCGGCGATGATCGAAGCGAGCGTCTTCTTCATTGTTCTTCCTTTAGCGGAGAAAAAATCAAACGTACCGGTAATTAGAGATGCGAGGCATTCGCATCGGAGCCCCAGGCCGCGCGGCCGGCTTTCGCCGTTCCGTCGCGACAAAACCTGACGCACTGGTTCCATAACGCACCGCCTTCGCGGCAAGTTGACACGTTGCTTGCATCCTCGGGTTTCCCCGGGGGCGGGTGCGTCAGCCGGCCCCGCGCGGGCCGGACGCGCCGCCGCCACACGATGCCGCAAACCGGCTCGCGCGGCGCCGGGGCGACGCTTATACTGGCGTCCATCCGTCCCTTTCCCAGGAAACCGGATCGCGGCCGGTCACACGACCGCCGCCGTCTCGAGGCGCTCAAATTGCCCGACCACAATCTGGACAAACTGAAAATCGACCGGCGTCCGATCGCACCGGTGCCGCGCCGGCGCCGGTGGGCCCGCTACGCGGTCGCCGCCGCGCTGATCGTCATCGCGATCGGCGCCGGCCTCGCCCTCACCGGCCGGCCGACCGTCGACACCACGTCCGTCACGTCCGCCTACCCGTACCAGAACGACACGCAGCTCAATGCGACCGGCTACGTCGTGCCGCAGCGCAAGGCCGCGGTCGCGTCGAAGGGCCAGGGGCGCGTCGAATGGCTCGGCGTGCTCGAAGGCACGCGCGTGAAGCAGAACGAGATCATCGCGCGCCTCGAAAGCGACGACGTGCAGGCGTCGCTTGCGCAGGCGCGCGCGCAGGTGCAGGTCTCCCGCGCCAACCTCGGCGTCGCGCAGGCCGAACTGAAGGACGCCGAGATCGCATTGCGCCGCACGTCCGCGCTCGCGCCGAAGGGCGCGGTGCCGGCCGCGCAGCTCGATATCGACACGGCGCGCGTGAACAAGGCGCGCGCGACGTTCAATAGCGACCAGGCCGCGATCGTGTCGGCCGAAGCGAACGCGCAGGCCGCGCAGGTCGCGGTCGACCAGACGGTGATCCGCGCGCCGTTCGACGGCATCGTGCTCGCCAAGCATGCGAACGTCGGCGACAACATCACGCCGTTCTCGTCCGCGTCGGACAGCAAGGGCGCGGTCGTGACGATCGCCGACATGGAGACGCTCGAAGTCGAGGCCGACGTCGCCGAATCGAACATCGCGAAGATCCGCGCCGAGCAGCCGTGCGAGATCCAGCTCGATGCGCTGCCCGACCTGCGCTTCGCGGGCCGCGTGTCGCGCATCGTGCCGACCGTCGACCGCTCGAAGGCCACCGTGCTCGTGAAGGTGCGCTTCGTCGATCGCGACGAGCGCGTGCTGCCCGACATGAGCGCGAAGATCGCATTCCTGTCGAAGCCCGCGACAGCGCAGGACCGGCAGCCGGTGACCGCCGTGCAGGCGAGCGCCGTGGTCGAGCGCGACGGCCGGCCGGTCGTGTTCGTCGTGAAGGACGACGCCGTGCATGCGGTGGCCGTGACGAAGGGCGCGCGGATCGGCGAACTCGTCGCGGTGCGCGGCGTGAAGCCCGGCGACACGGTCGTGCTCGCGCCGGGCGCGAAGCTGAAGGACGGCGCGAACGTGACCGTCGCGAAGAAGTAGCGCGCGTGAACGCCACCCCGCCGCCCCTCGTCGAGCTCAGCCACGTCGCGAAGTCGTACCGGCGCGGCAACCAGATCGTGCCGGTGCTGACCGACATCTCGCTCGACATCGGCGAAGGCGACTTCGTCGCGCTGATGGGGCCGTCGGGCTCCGGCAAGAGCACGCTGCTGAACCTCGTGGCCGGCATCGACCGGCCCGACAGCGGCGAGCTGCGGGTCGGCGGCCTCGACATCTCGCAACTCGCCGAGGCGCAACTGGCCGAATGGCGCGCCGCGAACGTCGGCTTCATCTTCCAGTTCTACAACCTGATGCCCGTGCTCACCGCGTTCGAGAACGTCGAGCTGCCTCTGATGCTTACGCCGCTGTCGCGCCGCGAGCGGCGCGAGCGCGTCGAGCTCGTGCTCGACATGGTGAATCTCGGCGATCGCACGAGCCATTACCCGTCCGAGCTGTCGGGCGGCCAGCAGCAGCGCGTCGCGATCGCGCGTGCGCTGATCACCGATCCGGTGCTGATCGTCGCCGACGAGCCGACGGGCGACCTCGACCGCGCGTCGGCCACCGACGTGCTCGCGATGCTGCAGCGGATGAACGCCGAGCTCGGCAAGACGATCATCATGGTGACGCACGACGCGCACGCGGCCGGCGCCGCGCGCTCGCTCGTCCATCTGGAAAAAGGAGAGCTGATCGATGGGCACGCCGGCTGACCGGCGACGGGAGCGCGCGCGATGTTCGTGCTGAAGCTGATCGCGCGCAACGCGCTGCGGCACCGGCTGCGCACGCTCTTGACCGTGCTCGGGCTCACGATCGCCGTACTCGCGTTCGGGCTGCTGCACACCGTCGTCGACGCGTGGTACGCGGGCGCGGCGGCCGCGTCCAGCGGCCGGCTCGTCACGCGCAACGCGATCTCGCTGGTGTTTCCGCTGCCGGTCAGCTACGAGAACCGCATCCGCGGCGTGGACGGCGTGACGGCCGTGGTGCGCTCGAACTGGTTCGGCGGCATCTATCGCGACCCGAAGAACTTCTTCGCGAGCTTCGCGGTGTCGGACAACTATCTCGACCTGTATCCGGAATTCATCCTGCCGGCGCCGCAGCGCGCCGACTACGCCCGCGACCGCCGCGGCTGCCTCGTCGGCCGCCAGCTCGCGACGCAGTTCGGCTTCAAGGTCGGCGACGTGATTCCGCTGAAGGGCACGATCTATCCGGGCACGTGGGATTTCGTCGTGCGCGGCATTCTCGACGGTCGCGACGATTCGACGATCACGCGCCAACTGGTGTTCCACTGGGATTACCTGAACGAGACGGTGCGCAAGCGCACGCCGAAGCAGGCCGACCAGGTCGGCGTGTTCGTGCTGGGCGTCGCTAACCCCGACGACGGCGCGTCGATCGCGCGCAACGTCGACGCGGTGTTCAAGAACTCGCTCGCCGAGACGCTGACGGAGACCGAGCAGGCGTTCCAGCTCGGCTTCGTCGCGATGTCGAACCAGATCATCGCGGCGATCCGGCTGGTGTCGTACGTGGTGATCCTGATCATCATGGCCGTGATGGCCAACGCGATGGCGATGAGCGCGCGCGAACGCACGGCCGAATACGCGACGCTGAAGGCGCTCGGCTTCGGCCCCGGGTTCCTCGCACTGATCGTGTTCGGCGAATCGGTCGTGATCGCGGTGGCCGGCGGCGGGCTCGGGATTCTCGCGACGCCGCCCGCTGCGAGCCTGTTCAAGCAGGCGGCCGGCGGGATCTTCCCGGTGTTCAAGGTGTCGACCGAGACGGTCATGCTGCAGGCCGCGTGTTCGGTCGCGGTCGGCTTCGCGGCGGCAATCGTGCCGGCGTGGCAAGCGGCGCGCGTGCGCGTCGTCGAAGGCCTGCGGGCGATCGGGTAGAGAGAGGCGCGCATGGCGATCCCGCTCACCTACATCGCGCGCAACCTGTGGACCCGGCGCCTGACCACCGCGCTCACCGCGGGCGGGATGGCGCTCGTGATCTTCGTGTTCGCGACGGTGCAGATGCTCGATGCGGGCCTCACGAAAACGCTCGTGTCGACCGGCGAACCCGACAACGCGGTGGTGATCCGCAAGGGCGCCGAGACCGAGATCCAGAGTTCGATCGACCATCAGCAGGCCAATGCGCTGGAGATGCATCCGGCCGTCGCGCTCGGCCCCGACGGCCGGCCGCTCGTGTCGAAGGAAGCCGTCGTGCTGATCTCGCTCGTGAAGACGTCGACCGGCAAGCCGTCGAACGTCGTGATCCGCGGCGTGTCGCCGGCCGGCCTCGCGCTGCGGCCGCACGTGAAGCTCGTGGCCGGCCGCCCGTTCGCGCCCGGCTCGTCGGAGATCGTCGTCGGCAGCGCGATCGCGAAAGGCTTCAGCGGCACCCAGCTCGGCGACCGCCTGCATTTCGCGCAGCGCGACTGGACCATCGTCGGCATCTTCGATGCGGGCGGCAGCGGCTTCGATTCGGAGATCTGGGGCGACGTCGACCAGTTGATGCAGTCGTTCCGGCGCACCAGCTATTCGTCGATGGTGCTGCGCATCCCGAGCGCCGACGGCTTCGCGCGCTTCAAGGCCGACATCGACGTCGACCCGCGGCTGACCGACGAGGCGAAGCGCGAGCAGACCTTCTACGGCGACCAGTCGAAGGCGCTGTCGACCTTCATCAACATCCTCGGCATCACGCTGTCGACGATCTTCTCGATCGCCGCGATGATCGGCGCGATGATCACGATGTATGCGTCGGTCGCGAACCGCGTGGCCGAGATCGGCACGCTGCGCGCGCTCGGCTTCAAGCGCACCAACGTGCTCGCCGCGTTCCTGCTGGAGGCGCTGCTGCTCGGCTTCGTCGGCGGGGTCGCGGGGCTCGCGTGCGCGTCGCTGATGCAGTTCGCGTCGTTCTCGACGACCAACTTCCAGACTTTCTCGGACCTGTCGTTCCGCTTCGTGCTGACGCCCGCGATCGTCGTGAAGACGCTGCTGTTCTCGCTCGTGATGGGGCTCGTCGGCGGGTTCCTGCCGGCGATGCGCGCCGCGCGATTGAAGATCGTCGACGCGCTGCGCGCGCAGTGACGCGCGCCGCCGCTCACGCTCGACGTTCGCGCGGCACCCACGCGCCGTGGAACCCGGCCGGCACGCGGCGCGGCAGATGCACGGTCGCGACCGGTCCCGCGTCGATCGCGCGCGCATCGAGGATCACGACGTCGCTCGTATCCGTCGCCGCGCGGTAGACCATCACCAGCAGCCAGCCATCGTCCTCGTCGGCGCCACCCGGGCGTGGCACGAACACCGGCTCGCCGTTCTGGTCGCCGGCCGGCACCGCGTAGTGCATCGTCGTGCCGCGCACGTGATCGAAACGCATCACGCCGCGCATTTCCGCGTTGTTCGGCTGCTCGACCGCATACAGATAACGGTAGCGGCGCCCGGTGCGGCTTTCGTTGATGCGCGGCAGCTCGATGCCGCCGTCGGCGAGCGGCCCTTCGTCGATCAGCCCGTTCGCCGTATCGATCACGTAGCGCCACAGCTCGCCGACCGGGTTGTCGGCGAAGCGGCCCGTGCGCGCGTCGAGCCGCAGGAACGACGGATAGCGCACCGCGTCGAGCACGAGGCACGACGCGTCGCAGTCGTACGCGTTCACGACGTGCTGGATGAAGCACGGCTCGACGCCGAACCAGCGCACGTCGCCGCCGTGGCGCGGCAGCACGCCGATGCGCGCGGGCCGATCATCGTGCCAGCGCAGCGGCATCCGGTGGCCCTGCTTCAGCAGCGAGAAGTCGTAGCCGACGTTCAGGTCGAGCAGCAGGCTGCGGGTTTCGGTGATCGCGAGGTCGTGCATCATCGACGGCGCGCCCAGTTCGATCTCGAGATCGACGCGCGGCACGCCCTGCGCATCCACGACGCCGTAGCGCAGCCACGGTGCGCGCCAGTCCGCGCGGAACATAATCAGCTCGCCGGTTACCGGGTCGACCTTCGGATGCGCGGTCATCGCGCCGTCGAAGCCCGCGTGCCGCGCGGGCACGCCGAACGAATCGAGCGCGGCGGTGATCGCGAGCGGCGCGCCGCCCTCGGCCAGCGCGAGCAATTCGCCCGCATGCTGCAGCACGTTCACGTTCGGATTGGTGTCGGGCAGATGCGGCACTTGCCCGGGCGCGTGGACGGCCGCCCAGCGCCGGGTGCGCGCCCAGCGGTTCCGGTAGCCGGCCGCGCGGCCGTCGTCGAACGCGATCGCGTGCAGCATCGCGGCCTCCGGCCACCACGACAGCATGTCGTTGCCTTCGAAGCGGCCTCCCGGCGGGTTCGGGCCGTTGCGCAGCAACGTGCCGTCGAGTTCGCGCGGAATGGCGCCCGTCACGCGCAGCTCGACGATGTCCACTTCGTCGGCGACCGGCGCGAGCGCGCCGCGGTTGAGGTCGAATACGGTCATCGCGTCGGCGCTCCGTCAGCAGTCTTCGGCGACCGGCGGCAGATCGCCGCGCGCCAGGGCAAGCGCATGGTCGCGCACGTCGTCGGGCCAGCCGGCGATCAGCTCGGCCAGCCGCGGCGGATCGTTCGCATACAGCGCCCGCGCGGCTTCCTCGAAACCAGGCAGGTCGCCCGCCATCGCCGACATGAAGTGGTACGCGCGCGCCTGCGCGTCGCGCTGCCGGTCGGCCGCCGCGTGCGTGCGCCGCGCGTCCTCGACGAGCTTGCGCAGCGCCACCGACGCGCCGCCCGGCTGCGCGCCGAGCCATTCCCAATGACGCGGCAGCAGCGTGACCTCGCGCGACACGACGCCGAGCTTCGGCCTGCCGCGGCCGCGTTGTTCGCCCGCGCCCGCGCCGGCCGGCTCGCCGACGCCGCCCGACGCATCGTCCGATGGCGCCGCATAGCGCGCGCGGATGTCGTCCGCCGTGCCGCGCAGGTCGAGGTCGATCGAGCGGCCCGTCGCGTCGTCGAAGATCAGGATCGAACCGGGCATCGCGGCGCCGGCCGCCTGCCGGACCGCGAGCGCGACCGTCGCGAGCGGGCCCGATGCGAGCCGCCGGTGGCCGTCGAAGGCCGTGTACGAAGGAAGGAGTGTGGAAGAGGTCATCGTGGTCGCCCGCAGGCTGGAATCGGAATGACGCTATTTTTATCCGGGTATTAATTGGATGTCAATATTATCCGGGTAAAAACTGTCGCCAGCATGTTCCGTCCTGTGGAGCGACCGGCTTGCCGATCACACCGCCCGCGCCGACGCCAGGATGCCGCGCGCGCTGGCCAGCGCGTCGTCGAGCGACACATGCCCTTCGAACGCGGAAGACGCCGGCGGCGGCAGGTTCTCCTCGATCGCGTGCGCGAACCGCACGCCGGCATCGTCGGCAAGCCGCGCGCGCAGCGCGGCGACGCACGGGAACGCATCGCGCTCGAACACCGCGTGATAGTCGGCCCAGCGCGCGATTCCCGTGAAGTACGCGTCGGCCAGCGTGCGCCGTGCGCCCAGCAGCCACGGGCCTTCGCCGCGCTCGAGCAGCGCTTCGAGCTGTCGGTGCGCCTTCAGCACCTTGCCGCGGCCGTACGCCTGCAACGCCGCTTTCTCCGCGCCTTCGGTGTCGTGTTCGTACACGTACCACAGCGCGCCGAACGCGTTGAAGAACGTCGTGTTCAGCCACGCCAGCATCCGGTTCAGCCGGTCGAAATCCGCGCTGCCCTGCCGAAACGCGAGGCCGCTGTCGAGCGCCTGCGCGCCGATATGGCCGAGGATCGCGATGCTTTCGGTCAGCACGTCGCCGTTCGCGGTGACGAACGCCGGCGTCTCAGCGACCGGGTTCAGCGCGAGGAACGCGTCGCTCGTCACGGCGCCCGGCATCGTGATGCGCGACAGCCGGTACGGGCGGCCGGTCCATTCGAGCGCGACGATCGAGCCGAACGAGCAGCCGGCGGGAATACCGTAGAGAAGGATCGGGGACATCGGGGAATTCCACAGAAGTTGAACGAGCAGTCATGCTCCCATGGCGAACGATGGCGCAGTAGCCGCTAAAATCGAAACCCGTCGTTTCTCCATGTGGACGCTGGAAATGAATCTGAACGATCTCTACCTGTTCGTGCAGGCGGTGGAGGCCGGCAGCATGTCGGCGGCCGCGCGCCGGCTCGATCTGCCGAAATCGACGGTCAGCAAGCGCGTGGCCGAGCTGGAACGCACGCTCGGCGCGCGGCTCGTGCATCGCACGTCGCGCAGCTTCCGGCTCACGCCGGTCGGCGCCGAATTCTTCGAGCATGCGCGCGCCGCCGTGATCGAGGCCGACAGCGCGCGCGACGCGGTGCTGCGGCAGGCCGCCGAGCCGGCCGGCGTCGTGCGGATCACGAGCTCGGTACCGGTCGCGCAGCACATCCTCGCGCCGTGCCTGCCGGCGCTGGCGATCGCGCATCCGAAGCTGCTGCTGCAGATTCATGCGAGCGACCACCTCGTCGACATCGCGCAGGAAGGCTTCGACATCGCGGTACGCAGCCATTTCGCGCCGCTGCCCGATTCCGCGATCGTGCAACGGCCGCTCGCGGCGTCGCCGATCGTCGTCGTGGCCGCGCCGGCCTATCTCGCGCGGGCCGGCACGCCCGACACGCCGGCCGATCTCGCACAGCACGACGGGCTCCACCCGGGCCCGCAGCCGTGGCGGCTGCAGCGCGGCGGCGATGCCGTCGACGTGACGCCTCGCCTGCGGCTGCAGGCCGACGAATCGACGCTGCTGCTACAGGCCGCGACGGCCGGCCTCGGCCTCGCGTGCCTGCCCGACTGGATCGCCGGCGCCGCGCTCGCGTCCGGCGCGCTCGTGCGCGTGCTGCCCGGCTGGTGCGCCGGCACCGTCACGACGACGCTGCTGATGCCGCATCGACGCGGCCAGCTGCCCGGCGTGCGCGCCGCCGTCGAGTTTCTCGCGCAGCACGTGGCGCGCCATCACGGCAGCGGCAGCACGATCGAGCCGCACGCGTGACCGTATCTCGCCCGATCGATTCAAATGCTGAATCGATCAAGTCAGCAATTGGCATGAAAGCGCAAATTTCGACATGACAGAATGGCCCGGACGCCCCGCCTGCCTCGGCGTCCGGTGCCCGGCCTCCCGCCGGCGGCATCAACACACACAACGCGCGCACCGACGCGCCTGCCGCACGACGGCGCCTTCCGCCCCTCGGAGGAGACAAGTCATGAATCCGCTTCACGCGCTGCCGGCGTCCGCGTCGGCAACGGCCCGGCGCACCCGCGTGCGCTGGCTGGTGCTGGCCGTCCTGTTCGCGGTCACGACGATCAACTACGCGGATCGCGCGGCGATCGCGATCGCCGGCCCGAGCCTCGCCCGCGCGCTGCACCTGAGCCACGTGCAGATGGGCTTCATCTTCTCCGCGTTCGGCTGGTCGTACGTGATCGCGCAATTGCCGGGCGGCTGGCTGCTCGACCGCTTCGGGTCGCGCATCGTCTACGCATTCAGCATCTTCTTCTGGTCGTTGTTCACGCTGCTGCAAGGCGGGATCGGCTTCTTCGGCGGCGCCGCCGCGTTCGCGCTGCTGTTCGGGCTGCGCTTCCTGGTCGGCGCGGCCGAGGCGCCGTCGTTCCCGGCCAACAGCCGGATCGTGTCCGCATGGTTCCCGGCGCCCGAGCGCGGCACCGCATCGGCGATCTTCAACGCCGCACAGTACGCGGCGACCGTCGTGTTCGCGCCGCTGATGGGCTGGCTCGTGCACGCGTTCGGCTGGCAGTCGGTGTTCGCGGTGATGGGCGTGCTCGGCTTCGCGTTCGTGCTGGTGTGGAACCGCACGATGTACGACCCCAAGGACCACCCGACCATCAACCGCGCGGAACTCGACTACCTCGCCGAAGGCGGTGCGCTCGTCAACATCGACCAGTCGACCGGTGGACGCGACGGCGGCCCGTCGCTGCGTCACGTGAAGGCGCTGCTGAGAAACCGGATGCTGGTCGGCGTGTACGTCGCGCAGTACTGCATCAACGCGCTCACCTACTTCTTCATCACGTGGTTCCCCGTCTATCTGGTGCAGGCGCGCGGGATGTCGATCCTCAACGCGGGACTCGTCGCGTCGATCCCGGCCGTGTGCGGCTTCCTCGGCGGGATTCTCGGCGGCGTCGTGTCCGATGCGCTGCTCAGGCAGGGCCGGTCGCTGTCGGTCGCGCGCAAGGTGCCGATCGTGATCGGCATGCTGCTGTCGATGTCGATGATCGTCTGCAACTACACCGATTCGCACGTGATCGTCGTGGTGTTCATGGCGCTGTCGTTCTTCGGCAAGGGGCTCGGCGCGCTCGGCTGGGCCGTCAACGCCGACACCGCGCCGCGCCAGATCGCCGGCCTGAGCGGCGCGCTGCTCAACACGTGCGGCAATCTTTCCAGCATCACGACGCCGATCGCGATCGGCTATATCGTCGACCGCAGCGGCTCGTTCAACGGCGCGCTCGTCTATGTCGTCGCGCACGCGCTCGTCGCCGTGATCTGCTACCTGTTCGTCGTCGGCGAAATTCGCCGCGTCGAGCTTCAATGAACGGCGCGGGCCGCGCCGGCGCGCCCGGCGGCCCGCACGCCACCGGAACCAGGAGCGAACCGATGTCCGAATCCAGCCGTGCCGGCACCCCGCGCGTCACGCGCATGCAGGTGATTCCCGTCGCCGGCCGCGACAGCATGCTGCTCAACCTGTGCGGCGCACATGCGCCGTACTTCACGCGCAACCTCGTGATCCTCGACGACAGCAGCGGGCACACGGGCGTCGGCGAAGTGCCGGGCGGCGAAGGCATCCGCCACGCGCTCGAGCGCATGACGGATCTCGTCGTCGGCCAGTCGATCGGGCGCTACCAGGCGACGCTCAACGCGGTGCGCGCGGCGCTGTCCGGCGCGGGCGCCAGCGCCGGCCGCACGATCCGCCACGAAGTGACGTCGGCCGGCGAGGCGGCGGTACTGCGTCAGCCGCACGAGATCAACCTGCGGCTCGACAACGTGATCACCGCGATCGAAGCCGCGTTGCTCGACCTGCTCGGCCAGCACCTCGACGTGCCGGTCGCGGCACTGCTCGGCGAAGGCCAGCAGCGCGATGCGGTGCCGATGCTCGCGTATTTGTTCTACATCGGCGACCGGCGCCGCACCGATCTGCCGTATCGCGACGAGGCGCAGGCGCGCGCCCCGTGGTTCCGGCTGCGCAACGAGGCGGCGCTCACGCCGGCCGCGATCGCGCGGCAGGCCGAAGCCGCGGTCGAGCGCTACGGTTTCGCCGATTTCAAGCTGAAGGGCGGCGTGATGGCCGGCGCCGACGAGATGGAAGCGATCGCGGC
>NZ_BCPP01000035.1:0-16551 GCF_016586125.1 Burkholderia sp. E168m23 | reverse complement strand
GGTGCGGTCGAGCGAGGCGCCGTTCGGCAGCTGCGCGAACGCGATCAGGTATTCCTTGTCCTGCGCGGGCACGAAGCCGCCCGGCACGACCTTCGACACGAGCACGGTCGCGCCCACCAGCACGAGGTACACGCCCAGCATCAGCGTCTTGCGCGACAGCACGCCGCGCACGCCGCGGCCGTAGTTCTCCGCGCCGCGATGGAACACCTTGTTGAAGCCGCGGAAGAAGCCGCCGAGCACGCGGTTCATCACGCGCGTGAGCCAGTCCTCCTTGTCGCCGTGACCCTTCAGCAGGATCGCCGACAGCGCCGGCGACAGCGTCAGCGAGTTGAACGCCGAGATCACCGTCGAGATCGCGATGGTCATCGCGAACTGCTTGTAGAACTGGCCGGTCAGGCCCGACATGAACGCGAGCGGCACGAACACGGCGACGAGCGTCAGCGCGATCGCGATGATCGGCCCGCTCACTTCCTGCATCGCCTTGTAGGTCGCCTGCCGCGCGTTCATCCCGCCCTCGATGTTGCGCTCGACGTTCTCGACGACGACGATCGCATCGTCGACCACGATCCCGATCGCGAGCACCATCCCGAACAGCGACAACGCGTTGATCGAATACCCGAACGCCAGCAGCAGCGAGAACGTGCCGATGATCGACACCGGCACCGCGATCAGCGGAATCAGCGACGCGCGCCAGGTCTGCAGGAACACGATCACGACGATCACGACCAGCGCGATCGCTTCGAGCAGCGTGTGCACGACGGCCTTGATCGACGAGCGCACGAACTGCGTCGGGTCATAGACGATCTTGTAGTCGACGCCCGCCGGCATGTCCTGCTTCAGCTCGGCCATCGTCTTGCGCACTTCGTCCGAGATCTGCAGCGAGTTCGCGCCGGGCGACTGGTTGATCGCCATCGCGACGGCCGGCTTGTTGTCGAGCAGCGAGCGCAACCCGTATTCGGATGCGTCGAGCTCGATCCGCGCGATGTCGCGCAGGTGCGTGACGCCGCCGTCCGGCGTCGTCTTCACGACGATGTCGCCGAATTCGTCTTCCGTCTGCAGGCGGCCGCGCGCGTTCACCGACAGCTGCAGCGGCGTGCCGGGCAGCGACGGCGATGCGCCGATCACGCCGGCCGCGACCTGTACGTTCTGCTCGCGGATCGACTGCACGACGTCCTCGGCCGACAGCCCGCGCTGCGCGACCTTCTGCGGATCGAGCCACACGCGCATCGCGTAGTCGCCCGAACCCCACAGCTGCACCTGACCGACGCCCTGGATTCGCGACAGGCGATCCTTCACGTTGATCAGCGCGTAGTTGCGCAGGTAGGTCATGTCGTAGCGGTTGTCCGGCGAGATCAGGTGGACCACCATCGTCAGCGTCGGCGAGCTCTTCACCGTGGTGATGCCGAGCCGCTGCACGTCTTCCGGCAAGCGAGGCAGCGCCTGGTTCACGCGGTTCTGCACGAGCTGCGTGGCCTTGTCCGGATCGGTGCCGAGCTTGAACGTGACGGTGATCGTCATGTTGCCGTCGCTGTTCGCCTGCGACTGCATGTAGAGCATGTCCTCAACGCCGTTGATCTGCTCTTCAAGCGGCGACGCGACCGTCTCGGCGATCACTTTCGGGTTCGCGCCCGGGTACTGCGCCTTCACGATCACGGAAGGCGGCACGACTTCCGGATATTCCGAAATCGGCAGCAGGAACATCGCGATCACCCCGCCGAGCAGGATGATCACCGATAGGACTCCTGCAAAGATCGGCCGGTCGATAAAGAATTTGGAAATGTTCATGTGTGGCTCTGTCTGGTTGAACGCGGATGCGAAGCGGCGCGCCGCTTACGAATCCGCCTTCGCCGGTGCGGCCGGCTTCGCGGTGCTCGCGAGCGGCGCGGACGGCTCGTCGCCGCCCGTCATCGGGACCATGTGCGGCTTCACCTGCGCGCCGGGACGCACGCGCTGCGTGCCGTTCACGACCACGCGGTCGCCGGCGGCAAGGCCGCTCACGATCACGCGCCGGTTGCCGTGCTGCATCCCCGGCTGCACTTCGCGATACGACACGCGGCCCTGCTGATCGACGACGAACACGAACTTCTTGTCCTGGTCGGTGTTGATCGCCGCGTCGTCGACGAGCAGCGCCTCGTGCGGCGCGCTGCCGCCCACCTTCACCCGTGCGTACAGGCCCGGGACGAGCGTGCCGTCCGCGTTGTCGAAGCGCGCGCGCACGCGGATCGTGCCGGACGACGTGTCGAGCCGGTTGTCGACCGAATCGATCTCGCCGCTGCGCGAGTAGCCGGTTTCGTTCGCGAGGCCGAGCTCGACCGGCACCTTGCGGCCGCTGCGCGCGCCGTTGATGTATTGCAGGTAGGTCTGCTCGTCCGCGTCGAACGATGCGTAGATCGGCGACACCGACACCAGCGTCGTCAGCGGCGCGGCCGATGCGCCGGCCGACACGACGTTGCCGAGCGTGATTTCCGCGCGCGACACGCGGCCCGATACCGGTGCGGTGATGCGCGTATAGCCGAGGTTGATGCGGGCCGTTTCCAGCGCGGCTTCGGCGGCCTTCAGGTTTGCGTTCGCTTCGCGCGCCGCGTTCTGCTTCTCGTCGTAGTCGCGCTTCGCGATCGCGTTGTCGCCGATCAGCCGCTGCGCGCGCTGCCAGTCGGTCTGCGCATAGCCGTTGCGCGCCTGCGCGGCCGCGAGCTGCGCGGCGGCGCGGTCGACTTCCGCCTGGTACGGGCGCGGGTCGATCACGAACAGCACGTCGCCCTTCTTCACGAGCGCGCCGTCCTTGAAATTCACCGCGACGATCGTGCCCGACACCTGCGGGCGCACGTCGACTTTCTCGACCGCCTCGAGGCGGCCCGAATAGCTTTGCCAGTCGGTCACGGTCTGCGGCACGACGGTCGCGACGTCGACTTCGGGCAGCGGCGCCGCCGCTTTCTCGGGGGCGTTCGCGTTGACGCGCATCGCGCCGAACGTGCCGAGGCCGACGACGGCGAGCGTGACGATCGCCGCGGTCGCGATTCGTGAACGGGAGGTGCGTAGGATGGCCATGTGGATCTCCAGGAAACGTGGATTGGTCTGGTTATGGGTTATTCGGGACGGTTCGGCTGGCGCGCCTGGAAGCGGCACTGGAAGAAGCGCACGGCTTCCTCGAATGCGGCTTCGTGCGTGGCGAGCGCGGCGTGCGTGATGTCCGGATAGCGGATCACCTGCGTGAGCACGCCGGACGAGATCAGGCAGCCCGCATATTTCTCCGCTTCGACGTGCAGCACGTCGTTCTGCGCGGTGACGACGAGCGTCGGCGGCAGCCCCGCGAGGCGCACCGATTCGATCGGCGCCGCGTACGGGTGCATGCGCTGCGCCGCCTGCGGCAGATACGCGCGATAACAGGCCGCGCATTCGCGCGCGGTGATGTCGGACGCGAGACGCTCGGCGTCGCCGATGCGCGTCATGCTCGGGTCGAGCATCGGTCCGAACAGCGCCTGCGCGGCGATCGACACTTCGCCGCGGTCGCGGGCGATGAAGGCGAGGCAGTTCGCGAGCTGGCCGCCCGCGTCGTGCCCGGCGACCCCGATCTTCTTCGGGTTGCCGCCGAACGCGCGGGCACGCGTCGCCGCCCACACGGCGGCGCGATACGCATCCTCCGGCGCGGCGGGAAAAGGAAAGGCCGGCGCGAGCGAATAATCGACCGACACTACGAGCGCTGGTAAGCGTTCTGCTAAAAAACGCGCGGCGAAATCGGCGTCCTCGAGCGACCCGCGGACGAAGCCGCCGCCGTGGAAATAAAGCACTACTGGCAGCCCGGTCTTGTCCGGGCGGCGGTAGAGGCGCAGCACGATGTCCTGTGCGTAGCCGGGAATTTCCACTTCGGCAACCGTCAGCGCCGCGCCCGTCAAGGCTTGAGCGGGCAGCGCGGCTTTCAGGAATTTGCTGAATTCAGAGGCGTCCATGACGATGCAGCATCCATTTCGAGATGGAACGAATTCTGGGTCCGGCAGACATTGGGATAAATGCCTATAATCCGGCAACACAATTCAACGCCCCCGAACAATCCGAGGCTGCGTTTACCCACGAGGTAGCGCAGCCTTCTTGTTCCGGCGGCAAATTAAATTGCGGAGGTTGTGATGGACCGGCTTCAGGCCATGCAGGTATTTACTCGCGTCGTCGATACAAGCAGCTTCACCAAGGCAGCAGAAACGCTCGGTTTGCCGCGCGCGTCCGTCACGACGATCATCCAGAATCTCGAAGCCTTCCTCGGCGTGCGGCTAATGCACCGGACCACGCGCCGGCTGTCGCTCACGCCGGACGGCGCCGCGTACTACGAACGATGCGTGCGCATCCTCGCGGACGTCGAGGAAACCGAAGCGAGCTTCCAGGCCAACAACCGGAAGCCGCACGGAAAGTTGCGTATCGACATGCCGGGCTCGATCGGGCGGCTGCTCGTGATTCCGTCGCTGTGCGAATTCCACACGCGCTATCCGGACATCGACCTGCAGCTCGGCCTGTCCGACCGGCCCGTCGACCTGCTGCAGGAAGGCGTCGACTGCGTGATCCGCGTCGGTGCGCTGCAGGACTCGTCGCTCGTCGCCCGCCGCGTCGGCCTGTTCGAATGCGTGACGGTCGCGTCGCCCGACTATCTCGAGCGCCACGGCGAGCCGCAGACGATCGACGACCTCGGCCAGCACAAGGCCGTCAACTACTTCTCCAGCCGCACGGGCCGCACGATCGACTGGACCTTCCTGATCGACGGCAAGGAAGTCGAGATGAAGATGGAGGGCATCGTGTCGGTGAACGATGCGGATGCGTACGTGACGTGCGGGATCGAGGGCTTCGGCCTGATCCAGCCGCCGCTGTTCATGGTGCTGCCGCACCTGCGCGAAGGCCGGCTCAAGGAAGTGCTGCCCGGGGTCAAGCCGCTGCCGATGCCGATCTCGGTCGTGTATCCGCATAGCCGCCATCTGTCGCCGAAGGTGCGCGTGTTCGTCGACTGGATCGCCGAGGTGTTCGACCGCTGCCCGCTGCTGAGCGGCAAGGGCAGCCTCGACGCGACGTGCAGCAAGCGCACGTTCGAGGAGGCCGAGCGCGCGCCGGTGCTCGATACGCCGGTCATCAACGAGTGGGTCGCGTAATCGTCTGACCTCCACGCGCGGGCCTCGCCGCCCGCGCGTCGTCCCGCCTCAGCGCCGCCTGGGCACGCCTTTCAAGCGCGGCGCCCCCGATCCTTCCCGAATCCGCAGTAAACCTTTGCACGACCCGCGGCAATCGGCCACCGTGTCGTTGCGCGGTGCCGCCGCGCGTCCCGGCGAAGCCCGCGCCGCGGGGCTCCCGGCCATTTCCGCATAACCCTGCCGGCGGTGCGGATGACGATTGTTCCACTGACACGACAATTCAATTCGCGTCTGCCGCATTTATCGCACCGGAACAGATACCTAGAGTAAACCCTGTCGCGCAACCTCGTTGCGCATCGAACAGATCCCGCCTGGCGGGACCGGAGTCAGCGCCCAGGCGCCAGCTCCGACATCTCTAGGAGTGACGCCATGAACCGCCGCCATCTTCTCTCGGCCCTTGCTCTCACCCTCGCCGTGTCCGCACCGGCCTTCGCCGATTCGGGTACGCCGCACGCCGGCGACTACGCCAACACGTCGTGGTACTCGCAGCACAACGGCCCGCGTACGCGCGCCGAAGTGCGTGCGGAAGTCGAGCAGGCACGCAAGGACGGCACGCTCGCGTACCTGCGCAAGGCGACTTCGTATCCGCAGGGGCTCGAGCTAGCCCAGGGCCCGTATCGTCCGCTGCCGGAAGGCAACCAGCTCGCCGGCGGGGGCCGGTAAACGCGCGACGCCGCGCAGCGGATTGCCCGATGCGCGGCGTCTCGAACTATCTTGTCGACGACTCGCTGAGTCAATTAGTTGCAGGAGCACATGATGAACGACCAACTTCCTTCGCCGCTCGATCACTGGGACGACACCACGCCGGTATGGACGCCGTTCCGTTCGACCCAGCAATCGCATTGACCGCATTCACTGCATTGACCGCCGACTGAGTCGCCGTCCGGCCTTCAACGCCGCGGCACCCCGTCGCGCCATTCGCCCCAGTGCGTGACGATGTCCTGCACCAGCGGATTGCCCGCGCGGTACAGGTTTTCGGTCGCCGGCGCGAAGCCGCCTTGATCCGCGTAGTTCAGCAGGTTGTCGGCGCTCGTCTGCCCCGCGTACGGCCGATCGAAATCGGACCCGGTGCGCAGCACGGCCACACGCGACAGGTCGACCCGCTTCACGCTCGCCGCGCGCTTGAGCGCTTCATACGTCGCGTTGTCTTCCTGAGCGGTCATGCAGTAGGTGCCCTTGCCGTCCGTCAGGATCTTGGTCCACTGGCGCGCGCGCTCGCCGATCAGCGTGCCCGAGAACCACGTGTTGCCCGATGACGTATCGCACTGGATCACCGTCGGCGGCCGGTTCGCCGGCGCATACGTGAACTTCGCGCGCGCGGCCTGCGCCTGTGCGCTGTCGGCGAGCACGACGTTGCGCGACAGCGCATACGCGGCATCGGTCAACTGCGGGTTGAGCTGGAACACTTCGGTGCGATAGTCGAGCGGCGGCTTGTCGTTCGGGCTCTTCGTGTTGATGCCGAGATAGCCGGTGTTCCAGCCGGCCGGGATCTCGCGCGCATCGAGCTCCCATTGCAGGCTGAAATCGACGAGGTATTTCGACCACGCGGCCGATCCGACCGTGCCCTGTGCCGGGTCGACGCCTGCGATACCCGAGACCAGGAAATACGTACGGCGCAGATCGAAGCGTTGCGAGAACGTGAGCGCCATGATCGTCGCCGATGCGTTCGCATAACCCATGCCGGTCGTGACCACGCACACGTCCTGCTTGTTGCAGTGGACCGCCGGATAGTCGGGCGACAGGCCGGGCACGGTGACGTCACGCCACGGGCCGAGCCGGTCGAGCCACGCCTGGCCTTCCGGCCCGAACATCGTGATGATCATGACCTTGACCGGGCGGCCATGCGAGCCGGTCTCGGCGAATGCTGCGTTGCCGGCATCGTTGCCCTGGTTGTCCTGCGCGATCGACGGCGCGGTCGCACAGGCCGCAAGCGAGAATGCAGCGGCGGAAAGGATGGAGCGAGTCAGCATCGGCGTTCCTTGTTTCGGTGATTGGGTGAGAACGGCTGTCGGAGACTGCGCGACGAGTATAGAACGGGCGTGCGCGATGCGGAACCCGACTACGAAACGGCCGGCGGTGTTGCGTGCGAACGGCTGCGTGGTGCGCGACGGAAAAGCGCGTATTCGTCGCGGCCTTGCAAACATCAGGAATGCTACCGGGTTCGCCGCCGCGCGCGACGTCGGCCGCTTTGCGCCGCGCTACACGCGCATCAGCCCCGCGACGCCGTAACCGAGCACGACGAGTGCGGCGACCACATGGCTCGCGGCCAGCCACCCCGGCGATTTCACGAATCGCCCGATTGCGCCGCCGCCGAACGCGAACACGAGTTGCCCGATGAGGCTGCCGGCAAACACGCATGCGGCACCGAGCAGCCAGTGTCGATGCGCACCGGCGGCAGCCGTCGCATAGCCGTAGAACAGCAGGATGGTCAGCGGATTCGCGAGCGTGACGAAGAACATCGCCATGAACGGGCGATTGCCCGGCGGCGGCACTACGTCGCCATCGAGCGTGCGGCGCCGGTCGCGCAGCGCCTGCCACAGCATCCGCGCGCCCATCGCGAGCAGCACGAGCGCACCGACCATGCGGAACAGCGACAGATGCGACGCCAACGTGCCCGCGAGCATCGCGCCGATCGTGAACGCGACGACCGCATGACAGCCGTCGGCCGCGGCCACTCCGATCGCCGCGCGCACGCCGGTCGCCGTGCCGGCGCGCATGCCGTAGTTCGCGATCATCAGCGCGACGGGCCCGACCGACAGCGCGATCATCAGCCCGAACAGGAAGTCGTTCATCGGTCGTCGATGCCTTCAACGGAAGGCATCGATTCTATCGACCGGCGGCGCGCCGGCGTGAGAGAAAACGCGTCAGGCGACGTCGACGCGTGCGGGCCCGTCCACCATCTCGCCGATCACGGCCGCGCGATCGAAACCGTCGGCGCGGAAGCATGCAAGCACGTCGTCGACGGCCTCGGGCGCGCACGCGACCAGCAGCCCGCCCGACGTCTGCGGATCGGTCAGCAGCGCCTGCGCGACGGGCGGCAGGCCATCGGCGAGCCGGACATCGGTGCCGTACGCGGCCCAGTTGCGACCCGACGCACCGGTGAACACGCCGTCGGCCACGAACGTCTCGACGCCCGCCAGCCACGGCAGCGACGCATAGTGCACGCGCGCGGTAAGTTGCGCACCGCGCGCCAGTTCGAGCGTATGGCCGAGCAGCCCGAAGCCCGTGACGTCGGTCAGCGCATGCACGCCCGGCAGCGCGGCAAGCTCGGCGCCCGGCCGGTTCAGCTTGGTGGTCGTCGCGACCATCTGCGCGTAACCGTCGGCATCGAGCTGGTTCTTCTTCAGCGCGGCCGACAGTACGCCGACGCCGAGCGGCTTGCCGAGCACGAGCACGTCGCCCGCGCGCGCGGCTGCGTTGCGCTTCACGCGCGACGGATGCACGACGCCGATCGCCGCGAGCCCGTAGATCGGCTCGACCGAATCGATCGAATGGCCGCCGGCGACCGGAATGCCGGCATCCGCGCACACCGATTCGCCGCCGCGCAGCACGGCCGCGATCGTCTCGTGCGGCAGCACGTTGATCGGCATGCCGACCAGCGCGAGCGCGAGGATCGGCTTGCCGCCCATCGCATAGACGTCGGACAGCGCGTTGGTGGCCGCGATGCGGCCGAAGTCGAACGGATCGTCGACGATCGGCATGAAGAAATCGGTGGTCGCGACGATCGCCTGCTCGTCGTTGAGCCGGTAGACGGCCGCGTCGTCGGACGTCTCGGTGCCGACCAGCAGATCGGGGAACAGCGCGGGCGGCGTCGCGCGCTTGAGCAGCTCGGACAGCACGCCCGGCGCGATCTTGCAGCCGCAGCCGCCCCCGTGCGACAGGCTCGTGAGGCGCGGAACGGCAGGCTGGGCTTGGGTGGCTTCGGTCATCGTCGGCATCCGGTGAATAACAACGTTCCATTATCGACAATTCCGCGCGAACGCGCCCGATACCCACATAATTGACGGCCCCACTTCCGCCTCTCCCGTCCGCCCTTCGTTCATGGATCACCTGTTCATCGGCCTCGTGCTGTGCTCGGCGCTGCTGCACGCCATCTGGAACGCGTTTCTCCACGTCAGCGAAGACCGGCTGGTCCAGCTCGGCACGATGTCGCTGCCGTATCTCGCGTTCGGCATCGCCGGCGCCGTGCTGCTGCCTGCGCCGGCGCCCGCCGCGTGGCCGTACGTCGCCGCATCCGCCGCGCTCGAGGTCGCGTACTGCTTCACGCTGGCGCGCGCGTACCGCAACGGCGAATTCGGGCAGATCTATCCGATCGCGCGCGGGATCTCGCCGCTGCTCGTATCGGTGCTGGCGCTCGCGATGCTGCACGAGCGGCCGACGCCGTTCGGCTTCGCGGGCATCGCGCTCGTGTCGTTCGGCATCATGTCGCTCGCGCTGCGGCGCGGCTTCCGGTTTTCCGGGGAAGGCGTGCCGTATGCGTTGCTCACGGGCGTGTTCATCGCCGCGTATTCGATCTGCGACGGGATCGGCTCGCGCGTGTCCGGCAGCGCGCTCGGCTATATCGCATGGGTGTACCTGCTGTGGAGCGTGCCGCAGCTCGTGCTCGTCTGCGCGGTACGCGGCGGCCCGCGCGCGGTGCTCGGCTCGCGCTCCGCGTTCACGCAAGGCGCGATCGCCGGCACGATCTCGCTCGCCGCTTACGGGATCGTGATCCTCGCGTACCGGCACCTGCCGGTCGCGACCGTGTCGGCGCTGCGCGAAACGAGCTCGATCTTCGCGGTCGCGATCGGCTGGTTCGTGATGCGCGAGCGGCCCGGCCCGCAGCGGCTTGCGGCGTGTGCGCTGGTGGTCGCGGGCGCGGCGTTGATCCGGCTGTAACGTGCGAACCGGGCGCCTGGTCGGTGCCGGTGTTCATGACTGATTCGGCGCGGGGGCTCCGTCCGCACCGCTAAGTTTTGCAATACTGCCCGCCACTCTTGCCGTATCAGGAAGAGGCATGTTGGCGATTCCCGTTCGACGACGCGAAAATGGGCTGGCCAGTCGCGCACGAAAAATTCTCTCGTCGTCGCGAAGCCGTCCCGAAGCGTATCGAGCCTCGATCGGCCTTTGACGGCATCACGACGAGCCGATATTACCGTGCTCACGCGTCAAGCCACCGCAACGGCCCCGCCGAACGCCCGCTCGTCGATCGCCTCGGCAAGCGTCGCGAACGCGGTCGCTATCTCGTCTTCCGGCACGCACGCATAACCGAGCAGCAACCCCGAGGCAGCCCGCGAGCGGTCCGCGTAATACCCGGACAGCGGCCGCACGACGATGTTGCGCGCCAGCGCGGCCTGCGCGACCGCGCGATCGTCGACGCCCGCCGGCAATTGCGTGACGAGATGCAGCCCGGCGTCGCTGCCGAGCGCGTGCAGCGTATCGCCGTAGCGCCGCGCGACCGCCTCGAGCAGCACCTCGCGGCGTTGCCCGTACAGCGTGCGCATCTTGCGGATGTGCGACACGAAATGCCCTTCCGCGATGAATTCGGCGAGCACGGCCTGCTGCAGCAACTGCCCTTCGCGATACAGCTCGGCGCTCGCGGTCGCGAAGCTTTCCGCGAGCGGCTCCGGCGCGACCAGATAGCCGACCCGCAGCCCCGGGAACAGCGTCTTGCCGAAACTGCCCACGTAGATCACCTGCCCGGCCGTGTCGAGGCCCTGCAGCGACGCGAGCGGCCGGCTGCCGTAGCGGAATTCGCTGTCGTAATCGTCCTCGATGATCCAGCAGCCGTGCTGGCGCGCGTATTCGAGCAGCATCCGCCGCCGCGCGAGGCTCATCACCATCCCGAGCGGATACTGGTGCGACGGCGTAACGAGCATCAGCTTCGGCGGCTCGGCCAGATCGGCGGCCGACGGCGCGATCCCTTCGTCGTCGACCGGAATCGGCCGGGTGGTCAGCCCCGACACGTTCAGCACGCTGCGCACGCCCCAGTAGCACGGGTCCTCGGTCCAGATCGCGTCGCCCGGATCGGTCAGCAGCCGCACCGCGAGGTCGATCGACTGGTGGATGCCGGTCGTGATCACGATCTGCTCGGGCGTGCAGCGCACGGAGCGCGACGTGCGCAGGTAGTCGGCCAGCGCCTCGCGCAGCAGCGCGAGCCCGCCGCCGGGCGCGTAGGTCAGCAGGTCCGGGCGCAGGCGCCGCCAGTACTTGTTGTGCAGCCGCGTCCACACGCGCGCCGGAAAGCGCGACACATCGGGCACGCCCGGCATGAACGCGCCGCCCTGGCGCTTCGACACGCCGGCGCCTTCGACGAGCCGCGTACCGCGCGCGGACAGCCGCCGCACGGACGGCGTCACGACGGCCGGGCCTGCGCCCGCGTCGGGCGGCGCGCCGACGATCTCGTCCGGCGCGCTGTCGGCGACGAACGTGCCGCGCCCCGTCGCCGAGTTCACATAGCCTTCGAGCGCAAGCTGTTCGTAAACCTGCGTGACCGTGTTGCGCGCGATCCCGAGCTCGGCGGCCAGCAGCCGCGACGACGGCACGCGCGTGCCGGCCGGCAGTTCGCGCGACAGGATCGCCTGTTGCAGCAGCCGGTGAAGCTGCCGGTAGATCGGCTGTTCGCCGCCGCGCACGAGGCGCTGCGCCAGCCAGTCCGACAACACGCTCGCGCGCATGATTGGCTCCTGAATATTTATTGAAATGGCTCTGATTGCCAGAGCCAAATGTGATTATAGTCGCCTCCATGGGCTGCCAAGGCGCCCGATTCCCTACCCACCGGACAGAACATCAAGGAGATGACCGTGAAGAATGCCGACCTGCAGGCCCGCAAGAACGCCGCCACCCCGCGCGGCGTCGGCGTGATGTGCGATTTCTACGCCGCCCGCGCCGAGAACGCGGAGCTGTGGGATGTCGAAGGCCGCCGCTTCATCGATTTCGCCGCCGGCATCGCGGTGCTGAACACGGGCCACCGTCACCCGAAGATCGTCAAGGCGATCGCCGATCAGCTGAACAACTTCACGCACACCGCTTACCAGATCGTCCCGTACGCGTCGTACGTCGAACTGGCGGAAAAGATCAACGAGCGCGCGCCGGGCGACTTCCCGAAGAAGACGGCGTTCTTCACGACCGGCGCCGAAGCCGTCGAAAACGCGATCAAGATCGCGCGCGCGGCAACCGGCCGTCCGGGCGTCATCGCATTCTCGGGCGGCTTCCACGGCCGCACGATGATGGGCATGGCGCTGACCGGCAAGGTCGCGCCGTACAAGCTGAACTTCGGCCCGTTCCCGGGCGACGTGTTCCACGCGCCGTACCCGAACGCCGTGCACGGCGTGACGACCGCCGACTCGATCAAGGCGATCGAGATGCTGTTCAAGGCCGACATCGATCCGAAGCGCGTCGCCGCGATCATCTTCGAACCGGTCCAGGGCGAAGGCGGCTTCAACCCGGCGCCGGCCGAATTCGTGCGCGCGCTGCGCAAGATCTGTAACGAACACGGCATCCTGCTGATCGCCGACGAAGTGCAGACGGGCTTCGCGCGCACCGGCAAGCTGTTCGCGATGCAGCACTACGACGTGCTGGCCGACCTGATCACGATGGCGAAGAGCCTCGCGGGCGGCATGCCGCTGTCGGGCGTCGTCGGCCGGGCGGACGTGATGGACGCGGCCGCCCCCGGCGGCCTCGGCGGCACCTACGCGGGCAACCCGCTGGCAGTCGCCTCGGCGCACGCGGTGCTCGAGATCATCGACGAAGAGAAGCTGTGCGAGCGTGCGACGCAACTCGGCGACGTGCTGAAGGCGAAGCTGAATGCGCTGCAGGCCGACGTGCCGCAGATCGCCGACGTGCGCGGCCCCGGCGCGATGATCGCGGTCGAATTCCTGAAGCCGGGTTCGGGCGAGCCGGATGCCGAATTCACGAAGCGCGTGCAGACGCGTGCGCTCGAGCGCGGCCTGCTGCTGCTCGTGTGCGGCGTGTACTCGAACGTCGTGCGCTTCCTGTTCCCGCTGACGATCCCGCAAGCCGTGTTCGACGAAGCGCTGGTGATCCTCGAGGAAGTGCTGAAGGAAACGGTCGGCGTGCCGGCCTGAGTGCCCGTCCACTTCAACTGAATGCGCCGCCGCCGTCGTGAAGACGGCGGCGGCCGTTTTCATCCGTCCTTTTTCGAAGCAGGTGATGCATATGAGCACGGTTCAGGAAACCCTGGCACTGAAAGATCCGTCGCTGTTCCGCCAGCAGGCGTACGTCAACGGCGAATGGCAAGGCGCGACGAACGGCGAGACGTTCGAGGTCCGCAACCCGGCCACCGGCGGCCTGCTCGGCACCGTGCCGGCGATGGGCACGGCGGAAACGCGTCACGCGATCGACGCCGCGAACGCCGCATGGCCGGCGTGGCGCAAGAAGACCGCGAAGGAACGTGCGGTCATCCTGCGCAAGTGGCACGACCTGATGATGGACAACGCCGACGACCTCGCGCTGATCCTCACGACCGAGCAGGGCAAGTCGCTCGCCGAAGCAAAGGGCGAGATCGGCTACGCGGCGTCGTTCCTCGAATGGTTCGCGGAAGAAGGCAAGCGCGTGTACGGCGACACGATCCCGACGCCGGCGAGCGACAAGCGCATCGTCGTGACGAAGGAAGCGATCGGCGTATGCGCGGCGATCACGCCGTGGAACTTCCCGGCGGCGATGATCACGCGCAAGGTCGGCCCGGCGCTCGCGGCAGGCTGCCCGATCGTCGTGAAGCCGGCGGAAGCGACGCCGTTCTCCGCGCTCGCGATGGCCGTGCTAGCCGAACGCGCGGGCGTGCCGGCCGGCGTGTTCAGCGTCGTCACGGGCGACCCGAAGGCGATCGGCGGCGAACTGACGTCGAACCCGATCGTGCGCAAGCTGTCGTTCACGGGCTCGACGCCGGTCGGCCGCCTGCTGATGGCGCAGTGCGCGGCGACGGTCAAGAAGGTGTCGCTGGAGCTCGGCGGCAATGCGCCGTTCATCGTGTTCGACGACGCCGATCTCGATGCGGCCGTGCAGGGCGCGATCGCGTCGAAGTACCGCAACAGCGGCCAGACGTGCGTGTGCACGAACCGCTTCTACGTGCACGAAGCCGTGTACGACCAGTTCGCGCAGAAGCTCGCGGCGGCCGTCGGCCAGTTGAAGGTCGGCCGCGGCACGGAGCCGGGCGTCACGCAGGGCCCGCTGATCAACGAAGCGGCCGTGCTGAAGGTCGAGGCGCACATCGAGGACGCGCTCGCGAAGGGCGCAACCGTCGTGACGGGCGGCAAGCGCCACGCGCTCGGCCACGGCTTCTTCGAGCCGACCGTGCTGACGGGCGTCACGCCGGCGATGAAGGTCGCGAAGGAAGAGACGTTCGGGCCGCTCGCGCCGCTGTTCAAGTTCGGCAGCGACGACGAGGTGATCCGCCTCGCGAACGACACCGAGTTCGGCCTCGCCGCGTACTTCTACAGCCGCGACATCGGCCGCGTGTGGAAGGTGGCCGAAGCGCTCGAATACGGGATGGTCGGCGTGAACACGGGCCTGATCTCGAACGAGGTCGCGCCGTTCGGCGGCGTCAAGCAGTCGGGCCTCGGCCGCGAAGGCTCGCACTACGGCATCGACGACTACGTCGTGATCAAGTACCTCTGCCTGGCCGTCTGACGGTTCGGGCCTGCCGCTTCCCGGCGACAGGCCCTCGCCGCCCGGCCGGAACCGGGCGGCCCGACGCGGGCCGGCGCCTCTCCGTCGCGCCCGCGTCACTTTCCCTTCCCGCGATCAGCGGAACACGTTCACCGCCTCCACCAGCCGCGCCGCCTGCTGCTTCAGGCTTTCCGATGCCGCCGTGCTCTGCTCGACGAGCGCCGCGTTCTGCTGCGTGATGTTGTCCAGATGCACGACCGCCTGGTCGACCTGCGCGACGCCCGTGCTCTGTTCGGCCGTCGACGAGCTGATCTCCGCGATGAGATCCGACACGCGCTTCACCTGCGTGACGATGTCCTCCATCGTCTTGCCCGCGCCGTCGACGATCCGCGCACCCGACTCGACGCGCTCGACGCTCGCGCCGATCAGCGTCTTGATCTCCTTCGCCGCGTTCGCGCTGCGCTGCGCGAGCGCGCGCACTTCACCAGCGACCACTGCGAAGCCGCGCCCCTGATCGCCCGCGCGCGCCGCCTCGACCGCCGCATTCAACGCGAGGATGTTGGTCTGGAACGCGATGCCGTCGATCACGCCGATGATGTCCGCGATCTTGCGCGAGCTGTCGGTGATGTCGTTCATCGTCGCGACGACTTCGTTCACCGCCTGCCCGCCGCGCCCGGCCGCCTCGCTCGCGGACACCGACAACTGGTTCGCCTGCAGCGCCGTCTCCGCATTGCTCGATACGGTCGCCGTCATCTCGGCCATCGACGCGGCCGTCTGCTGCACGCTCGTCGACGCCTGCTCGGTGCGCGCGCTCAGGTCGTTGTTGCCTTGCGCGATTTCATTGCTCGCGCGCTGCACGTTCAGCACCTGTTCGCTGACGTCGTCGACGAGCCAGCGGAACATCAGCCCGAGCTGGTTGATCGTGCGCAGCGTCATGCCGATCTCGTCGACGCGGTTCATCCGCACGCCGCTGCGGCTCTCGCCGGTCGCCACGCGCAACGCCTCGTCGCGCAACTGCCGCAGCGGCCGCACGATCTGCGCGTCGAGCCACAGCCCGGCCGCCGCCGTCACGCCGACCGCCGCACCGGCGAACGCCGCGAGCCCGCCTCCGGTCAACCCGGCCGCCCAGCCGGCGCCGACGACCGCCGGCGCCAGCACGCACAGCGTCGACACCAGCCGCGCCCGCACCGACATCGTCTGGAACAGCGACGCGACGCGCAGCGCGCCCGTGCGCACGATCAATCCCTTGTGGAACCGGCGGCTGCCGGCCTTGCCTTCGCGGAAATCGCGATACAGCGCCTCGGCGGCCGCGATCTCGTCGCGCGTCGCCTTCGTGCGCACCGACATGTAGCCCTTCGGCTGCCCGTTGCGCATCACCGGAATCGCGTTCGCGCGCACCCAGTAGTGATCGCCGTTCTTGCGGCGGTTCTTCACGAGCGCGGTCCACGGCTCGCCGCCCTTGAGCGTCGCCCACATGTCGGCGAACGCCTCCTTCGGCATGTCCGGATGCCGCACCACGTTGTGCGGCTGGCCTTCGATCTCCTCGGGAGAAAAGCCGCTGACCTGGATGAATGCCGCGTTCGCGTAAGTGATATAGCTGTCGGCATCGGTCGTCGACATCAGCGTCGCATCGTCGGCAAATTCGAATTCGCGTTGCGTGACGGGCTGGTTGTTGCGCATGGTGTGGAGCTCCGGGTGGCGGATCTTGCGTCCGCTCGTCGATTGATTCGAGACCCCGCGCATGGCGATCGATTCGCATGCATGTGAGTCAGGCTCCTGC
>NZ_BCPP01000034.1:0-16873 GCF_016586125.1 Burkholderia sp. E168m23 | reverse complement strand
CGCGCGGCCGCGGCAGCTCATCAGGAGAGCACAGACGATGTCCCCACTCGAAATCGCCGGCGTGATCGTCAGCGCGCTCGCAATTTGGTTGACGGCGAAACGGCGCATGCTGTGCTGGCCGGTCGGCCTCGCGTCGGTCGCGCTGTACGGCTGGATCTTCTTCGACGCGAAGCTGTACTCGGACATGCTGCTGCAGGGCGCCTTCGCGGTGCTCCAGGTGTACGGCTGGCAGCGCTGGCTCGCGCAGCGCGCGAGCGAGGCCGACGGTAGTGCCGACGGCGGGGCTGCGCCAGCCGGCGACGTCGCGCCCGTGACCGGCGTGCGGCCGCTCAGGATGCTGCCCGACCTGATCGCGGCGGTCATCGGCAGTGCGCTGCTCGGCGGGATGATGGCGCGCTGGACCGATGCGGCGCTGCCGTTCGTCGACGCGTCGCTGACCGCGTTCAGCCTCGTCGCCCAATACTGGACCGCGCGGCGCTACATCGCGTCGTGGGGGCTGTGGATCGTCGTGAACGTCGTGTACGTCGGGATGTTCGTGTTCAAGGAACTGTATCTGACGGCCGGGCTCTATGCGCTATTCATCGGGCTGGCCGTCGTCGGCTGGCGCGACTGGAGCCGCACGGCCGCCGCATTGCGCGCGGCCGCGGGCGGCCCGCTCGCATCGGGCGGCGGCGCGCGCTGATCCGCGCACGGATTCAACCACGGAGCAACGTCGTTCATGTCATTCCCCCTCGAGCCGGACGGCCCTCTGTCGCGCGACGTCGCCCCGCCGCAATTCGGCGTGGACGGCGAGCAGGCCGAACGCGACTGGCCGCTGATCACGCACGACGAAGTGGCAGCCGTGCTCGCGCGGATCGACGGCGCGGGCGAGCCGGTGCGGCTGACGTGGCACAGCCCGCGGCAGTTCGCGGCAGCGGTACTGGTGCGGATGGCGGACGGGCGCGGGTTGTTCGTCAAGCGTCATCACGCGAGCCTGCGCGATGTCGCGGGGCTGGAGGAAGAGCATCGCTTCATCGCGCATTTGCGTGAGCGCGGCGTGCCGGTGGTGGACGTGCTGGCCGATCGCAACGGTGCGACCGCGTTTGCGTCCGGCGAGTGGACTTACGAGGTGCACGTGCTGGCGCCCGGCGTCGATCCGTATCGCGGTGTGATGTCGTGGCAGCCGTTCACGCATCCGTCGCATGCGTATGCGGCTGGCCGCGCGCTGGCCGAACTGCATCGCGCGTCGGCCGGCTACGATGCGCCCGCGCGCCCCGTGCGCACGCTGCTGTCGAGTTTCCGGGTGCTGTCGTCCACCGATCTGGCGGGCGCGCTCGAACGCTGGGTCGACGCGCAGCCGCTGCTGGTGCGCGCGCTCGGCTCGCGCGACTGGCGCGGCGACGTGGCCGACGCGATCGGCCCGTATCACGCGCGCCTCGTGCCGCTGTTGCCTGCGTTAGCGCCGCTGTGGACGCACGGCGACTGGCACGCGTCGAACCTGCTGTGGACCGATGCGGGGCCCGGCGCGCAGGTGCGCACCGTGCTCGATTTCGGCTTGTCGGACCGCACCTGCGCGGTGATGGATCTCGCGCTCGCGATCGAGCGCAATACCGTCGACTGGATGGCGCCGGCCGATGCACGGCGCGTGGAATACGACCAGATCGACGCGCTGCTCGACGGCTACGAATCGCTCGAACCGTTGAGCGACGACGCGTATGCGGCGCTGGTCGCGCTTTTGCCGATCGTGCATACGGAGTTCGCGCTGTCGGAAGTCGCGTATTTCGGCTGCATCATCGATGCGCCGGCGATCGTCGACATCGCGTACGACGGTTACCTGATCGGGCATGCGCGGTGGTTCGGCGAACGCGACGGGCGGCAGTTGCTCGATTGGCTCGAGCAGCGGCGGCGCGAGAAGCAACGCATCACCTGATTCACGTGCGGGGCCGTACGGCCTGCGCGTGTCAAATCTCCGAACCTCTGCATTCTTTCGTGCGGCCATCGCGCCGCGCGCTCACTGAATCTTCCTGATCGTCGAAAGGGGATGCCGTCCCCACAGGGCACCGCACGTCTGCGTACGGCTACGCCCAACATGACGGAAATATCATCTTCGCCTCATGTTCGCACTGCGGCCGGTCCGTAGCATCGGTCGCGAACCGTTACCGCAGAACCGAACATGCTCAAGCTCAACCTCAACCTCGTCGCGGCCATCGTCTTCGTGATGGTCGCGACGGCTCATGCGCAGCCATTGCTGACGCCGGGCCCGGGCGCCGCTGCCGCCAGCAGCGCGACGCCGATCGGCGCTCCCCCATCCGATACGCTCCCCGCGTCGTCATTGACGCTCTCCGATGCGCTCGCGGTCGCGGCGCGGAACAATCCGGCGCTGCGCGGCGCACGCGCGGATGTCGATGCGTCGGCCGGCGCGCTGATGCAGGCCGGCGCGCGGCCCAATCCTGAGGTGTCGTTCCTGCAGGAGGGCTTCAGCCGCGCCGAACGCACGTCGACCGCATTGATCAACCAGACCATCGAACTGGGCGGCAAGCGCCGCGCGCGGCTCGACGTGGCGTCGTACGGCCGCGAGGCGGCCAACGCGTCGCTCGACGAGCAGGGCGCGGCCGTGCGTGCCGACGTGATCGCCGCGTTCTACGGGCTGCTCGCCGCGCAGCGCCAGCTTCAGGTGACCGAGGAATCGGCCGCGATCGCGGCGCGCTCGGCGGATCTCGCGGGGCGTCGCGCGCAGGCCGGCAAGGTGTCGCCGGTCGAGGCGACCAAGGCGCAGGTGGCGGCGGCCGGCGTGCAGATCGAAGTCGTGACCGCGCGTGGCCGTGTCGAGGTCGCGCGCGAAAAGCTGAACGCGGTGATGGGCGAAGCGCGCGATGACCGCCTCGCGGTGCGCGGCGACCTGGAAACCGTGCCGCCGGTCGAGCCGCTGTCCGCGCTGACCGTGCAACTCGACGACGCGCCGCTCGCGCGGGTCGCGCGTGCCGAGATGCTGCGCTCGAACGCAGCCGTGTCGCTGGAGCGCGCGCGGCGCATTCCGGACGTGACGGTCAGTGCAGGCTTCAAGCGCGTGACCACGGGCGGCGTGCCCGAGAACCAGGCCGTGGTCGGCGTATCGATCCCGATTCCGCTGTTCAACACGAACAAGGGTGCGCTGCTCGAGGCGACGCACAAGGCCGAGCGCGCAAACGCCGATCTCGATCGCGAGCGCACGCGCCTGCGGCTGGAACTGACGCAGGCATACGCGAATTTCGAGGCCGCGGAGCAGGAAGCGCAGCGGCTGAAGGTCGACATCCTGCCGGCCGCGCGTCTCGCGCTCGATGCGATGTCGCGCGGCTACGAACTCGGGAAGTTCAGCTTCCTCGATGTGCTCGACGCGCAGCGCACGCTGTTCCAGGGGCAATCGCAATACGTGCGTGCGCTCGCCGGCGCCCATGCGGCCCGCGCCGATATCGGCCGGCTCGTCGGCACGCCGCTCGCGGCCGTCGCGCAATGAGCGCTCCTCTTACCTGAAGGATCATCATGTCACGCAGCAGAATCTTCGTTATTGCGGCGGCCGTGCTCGGCGGCGCAGGGATCGTGATCGGCGCGCTCGCCGTCACGCGGGGCGGCAGCAGCGCATCGGCGCCGCCGGCCGCCGATGCCGCGCAGCCGGCCGAGGGCGCCGGTGCGCGCGGCGGTGTCGTGCTGAAGCGCGGCAAGCTGTCCGTCGAGATCGTGATGACGGAAAAGCCGGGCGACGCGCGGCTCGTCGTCTATCCGTTCGTCGACGGCAAGCCGGTGGACAAGGGCGTGACCGTGTCCGGCACGCTGGTGCGGTACGACCGCACGCACGAGCCGTTGCGATTCGACGCGGCCGGCCAGAAGTTCGTGTCCGCGCAGCCGATCGCGAAGCCGCACGTGTTCGATGCGACGATCGACGTAAAGGCCGGCAACGACGCCGCGTCGTTCCCGTTCGCGCGCGCCGACGGCGCGATCGCGCTGACCGACGCGCAACTGGCGACGTCGAAGATCGCGCTCGCGAAAGCCGGCCCCGCACAGATCGCGACGCCGTTCCAGCTTCCCGGCGAAATCAAGTTCAACGAGGATCGCACCGCGCACGTGGTGCCGCGCGTGGCCGGCATCGTCGAGCAGGTGTCGGTATCGCTCGGCCAGAACGTCGCGAAAGGGCAGGTGCTCGCCGTGATCGCGAGCACCGATCTGGCCGACCGCCGCAGCGAGCTGCTGACGGCCGAGCGCCGGCTGTCGGGTGCGCGCGCAACCTACGAACGCGAACGCACGCTGTGGAAGGAGCGCATTTCGGCCGAGCAGGATTACCAGCAGGCGCAGGTGCAGTTGCGCGAGGCCGAGATCGCCGTGCAGAACGCGCGGCAGAAGCTCGCCGCGCTGAATGCGCCGGTCGGCGCGGGCGCGCTGAACCGTTATGAACTGCGCGCGCCGTTCGCGGGCACGATCGTCGAGAAGCATGCGACGCCCGGCGAGGCGATTGCCGCCGACGCGAGCATGTTCGTGATCTCCGACCTGTCGACCGTGTGGGCCGAGATGGCGGTGCCCGCGCAGCGGCTCAACGACGTGCGCGTCGGTCGCGATGCCACGGTGAGCGCGACCGCGTTCGAATCGCGTTCGAGCGGCCCGATCGCGTACGTGGGGTCGCTGCTCGGCGAGCAGACGCGCACCGCGCCGGCGCGCGTCGTGCTGCCGAACCCGGATCGCGTGTGGCGCCCGGGAATGTTCGTGAACGTGTCGGTCGACGCGGGCAGGCAGGCCGTGCCGCTCGCGGTCGCGAGCGACGCGTTGCAGGACGTCGACGGTGCGCCGTCGGTGTTCGTGCGCTCGCCGAAGGGCTTCGTCGCGCAGGCGGTCGAAACCGGGCGGCGCGACGAACGCGCGACCGAGGTGCTGAAGGGGCTCAAGCCCGGCCAGGAATACGCGGTGTCGAACAGTTTCGTGCTGAAGGCGGAGCTCGGCAAGGGGAGCGCGGAACATGAATGAGCAGCAATACGCGTGCGCCGTGGCGCGACTGGCGGCCCGCTATGCGGCCTGCTTTCCGGTCGGCCGGGTGACCGGCCGCGCAGCCCGTCCGGTGCGGCCGACCGTGCCCCGTTTCAAGGAATCCCGACATGTTTGAGCGCCTGATCCGCTTTGCGATTGCGCATCGCTGGCTGGTGATGCTGGCGATCGCGGCCGTGGCCGCGCTCGGCGTGTTCAGCTACCAGCGGCTGCCGATCGACGCGGTGCCCGACATCACGAACGTGCAGGTGCAGATCAACACGTCCGCGCCCGGCTACTCGCCGCTCGAGGCCGAGCAGCGCATCACCTATCCGGTCGAGACCGTGATGGCCGGGCTGCCGGGGCTGGAGCAGACGCGCTCGATCTCGCGCTACGGGCTGTCGCAGGTCACCGTGATCTTCAAGGACGGCACCGACATCTACTTCGCGCGGCAGCTCGTCAACGAGCGCATCCAGGAAGCGAAGGACAAGCTGCCGCCCGGCATCGCGCCCGCGATGGGGCCGACGTCGACCGGCCTCGGCGAGATCTACCTGTGGACCGTCGAGGCCGACGCCAACGCGCGCAAGCCCGACGGCACGCGCTATACGGCGGCCGACCTGCGCGAGCTGCAGGACTGGGTCGTGCGGCCGCAACTGCGCAACGTGCGCGGCGTGACCGAGGTCAACTCGATCGGCGGCTACGTGAAGGAATACCGCGTCGCGCCGAATCCGGCGAAGCTGATGTCGTACGGGCTGACGCTTGCCGACGTCGTGCGCGCGCTGGAGCGCAACAACGACAACGTCGGCGCCGGCTACATCGAAAAGCGCGGCGAGCAGTATCTGGTGCGCGTGCCGGGCCAGGCGCGCACCGTCGACGACATCGCGAACATCGTGCTGACCAACGTGGGCGGCGTGCCGGTGCGGATGAAGGACGTCGGCGTGGTCGACATCGGCCGCGAACTGCGCACCGGCGCCGCGACGTCGAACGGCGAGGAAGTCGTGCTCGGCACGGTCTTCATGCTGATGGGCGAGAACAGCCGGACGGTGTCGAAGGCCGTCGCCGCGAAGATGGAGGACGTGAACCGCACGCTGCCGGCCGGCGTGAAGGCGATTCCGGTGTACGACCGCACGGTGCTGGTCGAGAAGGCCGTCGCCACCGTGAAGAAGAACCTGCTCGAAGGCGCGGTGCTCGTGATCGCCGTGCTGTTCCTGTTTCTCGGCAACATCCGCGCGGCGCTGATCACCGCGCTCGTGATCCCGCTGTCGATGCTGATGACCTTCACCGGCATGGTCAACGCGAAGGTGAGCGCGAACCTGATGAGCCTCGGCGCGCTCGACTTCGGGATCATCGTCGACGGCGCGGTGGTGATCGTCGAGAACTGCGTGCGGCGGCTCGCGCATGCGCAGTCGGCAGCCGGCCGGCCGCTCACGCGCGACGAGCGCTTTGCCGAAGTGTTCGGCGCATCGCAGGAGGCGCGCCGAGCGCTGATCTTCGGGCAACTGATCATCATGGTCGTGTACCTGCCGATCTTTGCGCTGACCGGCGTCGAAGGCAAGATGTTCCACCCGATGGCGATCACCGTCGTAATGGCGCTCGCCGCCGCGATGGTGCTGACCGTCACGTTCATTCCGGCGGCCGTCGCGTTGTTCATCGGCGAGCGGGTCGAGGAGAAGGAGAACCGGTTGATGGGCTGGGCGCGGCGAGCGTACGAACCGGTGCTCGCCGCGTTCATGACGCGTCCGGCGCGCGTGATGATCGGGGCGGGCGCGATCGTGCTGGTCACGCTAGGGCTCGCGACGCGGCTCGGCAGCGAGTTCATTCCGAGCCTCAACGAGGGCGATCTTGCCGTGTCCGCGCTGCGGATTCCCGGCACGAGCCTGTCGCAGTCGGTCGAGATGCAGAAGTCGATCGAGAAGACGCTGAAGGCGCGCTTCCCCGAGATCGAGCGCGTGTTCGCGCGCACCGGGACGGCCGAGATCGCGGCCGACCCGATGCCGCCGAACCTGTCGGACGGCTACATCATGCTGAAGCCGGCCGACACGTGGCCCGACCCGAAGAAGCCGCGCGACCAGCTCGTGCGGGAGATCGAGGAAGCGCTCGCCGAGCTGCCGGGCAACGCGTACGAGTTCTCGCAGCCGATCCAGCTGCGCTTCAACGAACTGATCTCGGGCGTGCGCAGCGACGTCGCCGTGAAGATCTTCGGCGACGACATGGCCGTGCTGAACCAGACCGGCGAGCAGATCGCGGCCGCGTTGCAGAAGGTGCCGGGCGCGTCGGAGGTGAAGGTCGAGCAGACCACGGGCCTGCCGGTGCTGACCGTCAACCTCGACCGCGACAAGCTCGCGCGCTACGGCGTGAGCGTCGCCGATCTCCAGGATTCGGTGGCCGCGGCCGTCGGCGGGCAGAAGGCCGGCACGCTGTTCCAGGGCGACCGCCGCTTCGACATTGTCGTGCGGCTGCCCGACGAACTGCGCTCCGACATCGAGGCGATCAAGCGGCTGCCGATCGCGCTGCCCGCGCCGGCCGCCGGCGCCAGCGCGCCGCTCGCGGCGGCGCCGTACGTGCCGCTCGCGGAGCTCGCGACGATCGACGTGGCCCCCGGCCCGAACCAGATCAGCCGCGAGGACGGCAAGCGGCGGGTGGTCGTCAGCGCGAACGTGCGCGGCCGCGACGTCGGTTCGTTCGTCGCCGATGCGCGCGAGCAGTTGCAGCAGGACGTGCGCGTGCCGGCCGGGTACTGGGTGTCGTGGGGCGGGCAGTTCGAGCAGTTGCAAAGCGCGAGCGAGCGCCTGAAGCTCGTCGTGCCGCTCGCGCTGTTCATGGTGTTCGTGCTGCTGTTCGTGATGTTCAACAACGTGAAGGACGGGCTGCTGGTGTTTACCGGCATTCCGTTCGCGCTGAGCGGCGGCGTCGTGTCGCTGTGGCTGCGCGGGATTCCGCTGTCGATCACGGCGGCGGTCGGCTTCATCGCGCTGTCCGGCGTGGCCGTGCTCAATGGTCTCGTGATGATCTCGTTCATCCGTAACCTGCGCGACGAAGGCATGCCGCTCGATGCCGCGGTGCACGACGGCGCGCTCACGCGGCTGCGGCCCGTGCTGATGACCGCGCTGGTCGCGTCGCTCGGCTTCCTGCCGATGGCGTTCGCGACCGGCACCGGCGCCGAGGTGCAGCGCCCGCTCGCGACGGTCGTGATCGGCGGTATCCTGTCGTCCACGGCGCTGACGCTGCTGGTGCTGCCGGTGCTGTACCGGGTCAGCCATGCGGTGTCGTGGCGCGCGGCGTTGCGCGGCGGCTTCGGCGCGGGCGTGCTGCGCCGACTGGGTTTTTTCAAGGGTAATGCGTGATGCGAATTCTGATTGTCGAGGATGAACCGAAAACGGGCGCGTATCTGCGCAAGGGTCTGACCGAGGCCGGCTACGTTGTCGACTGGGTCGAGGACGGCATCACGGGCCAGCACCAGGCAGAAACGGAGGAGTACGACCTGCTCGTGCTCGACGTGATGCTGCCCGGGCAGGACGGCTGGACGCTGCTGCAGAACCTGCGGCGCAGCAAATCGACGCCCGTGCTGTTCCTCACTGCCCGTGACGACGTCGGCGATCGCGTGAAGGGGCTCGAACTCGGCGCGGACGACTATCTCGCGAAGCCGTTCGACTTCGTCGAGCTGACCGCGCGCATCAAGTCGATTCTGCGGCGCGGCCAGCCGCGCGATTCGAACACGCTGCGCGTGGCCGATCTCGAACTTGACCTGACCCGCCGCAAGGCCACGCGGCAGGGCGACACGATCCTGCTGACCGCGAAGGAGTTCGCGCTGCTGTGGCTGCTGATGCGTCGCGAAGGGGAGATCCTGCCGCGCGCGACGATCGCGTCGCAGGTGTGGGACATGAACTTCAACAGCGACACGAACGTCGTCGATTCGGCGATCCGCCGGCTGCGCTCGAAGATCGACGACGCGTACGAACCGAAGCTGATCCATACGGTGCGCGGCATGGGCTACGTGCTCGAAGCGCGCGGCGGCGCGGCCGCATGATCGCGCGCCTGCTGCCGCGGACGCTGCGCGGCCGGCTGACCGCGCTGATTATCCTGTCGACGTCGGTGATCCTCGCGTCGAGCGGCGTCGCATTGTACGAAGCGCTGAGCAACCGTGTCGAAACGACGGCAGCCGAGCAGATGGCCGGTATTTCCGCCGCATTGGGGGCGCACCTGGCCGAGGCGCGCACGACGGCCGACGTCGCGCGCAACACCGATATCTGGATCGACCAGTTGCACGGTCATCCGAACATGGATCTCGCGATCTTCGATGCCGCCGGTACGCGCCTCGTCGGCACGCCCGGCTTCCGTCCGTACGCGCCGCTGATGTTGACGAACGCCGGGCGCGTGCCGGTCGGCATCGCCCCGCCCGGCGCAAGACACCAGTATCTGCTGACGACCGTGCCGCTCGCCGGCGCGGGTGCGCCGGTGGTGCGCGTCGCCGTGCAGTACGATCGCAGCGCCGACGTGCTGCTGCTGCGCACGCATGCCTATACGATCGTCGTGATCGAGGTGTTCGGCGTGGTGCTTGCGGCCGCGATCGCATACGGCATCGCCGCGCTCGGGCTGAGCCCGCTGCGGCGGTTCGCGGCGCGCGCGGAGCAGATGTCGTCGAGCCGGCTCGCGCATCCGCTGCCGGAACTCGATACGTCCGGCGAGCTGAAGGAGCTCGAGCATGCGTTCAACGGCATGCTCGCGCGGCTGAACGAATCGTTCACGCGCCTGAGCCAGTTCTCGTCGAATCTCGCGCACGACATGCGCACGCCGCTAACGAACCTGCAGGCGGCCGCGCAAGTCGTGCTGTCGCAACCGCGCAGCGCGGACGAATACCGGAGCGTGATCGAGTCGAGCATCGACGAATACCAGCGGCTGTCGCGGATGATCGAGGACATGCTGTTTCTCGCGCGTTCGGAACAGGCCGGCACGTCGATCGGGGTGCGGCGCCTAAATGCGGCGGAGGAGGCGGAGCGGGTGGCCGGCTACTACGAGCCGCTGGCGGAAGACGAAGGCGTGACCGTGAAGGTCGACGGCCACGCATGGGTCGATGCGGACCTGACGCTGTATCAGCGCGCGTTGAGCAACCTGCTGTCGAATGCGTTAACTTATGCGCCGCGCGGCAGCGTCGTGACGATCGATTGCGTCGAGCAGGGCGGTGCGACGACGATCGCCGTGTCCGACACGGGGCCCGGCATTGCCGCCGAGCATGTCGGGCGGATTTTCGAGCGCTTTTATCGCGTCGATCCGTCGCGGCACAATTCGGCGTCGGGCACGGGGCTCGGCCTCGCGATCGTCCGGTCGATCATGGACAATCACGGCGGCGAATGCGGCGTCGACAGCGAGCCGGGCCGCCGCACGACTTTCTGGCTGCGCTTTCCGCGACGGCCGGCCGAACCGGGACGGCCGGCCGCCATCGGCACCTGACAGCGCGGGCGGGAACGCCCGCGCGTTCGCCGCGAGGCGGCCGCGCGCGGTGCGCGGCCCGCGGCCATGTGGCCCGCCATCATTGCTTCGCGGTCAGGTTGTCGTGGTTGTCGGTCTGCGGCTTCTTCTCGCCGCCATGCACCGAAATCCCGTGAAGCTCCTTGTTGCGCGCGACGATCTCGCCGGTCGGCGGGTACTGCGTCTTGCTGATCGGCACGACGCCGTCGTGCTGCGCCTGCTTCAGTTCGTTGACCACCTGCGTGCGGGACTTGCCCTGCGTTTGCGTTTGGGCGAACGCGGCCTGCGTGGCCATGCCGAGCGACAGCGTGGCGGTGACGAACAGTGCTGCGAATTTTGCCGTTTTCATCGAGTGCTCTCCTTGATCAGGGCCGCCGGGTGGCGAACCATGGACCCAGTATGCGAAAGCAGCCGTGCGTGATCGTGATCGCGAGATGAAAAATGCGTCAGATTGCGGGGGGCAAGAAGGCGTCATGCGGACTCGGTCGACATGACGCAACCGTCATGTTCGCGTCATGGATGCGATGAGCGGGGAGCGGAACATGAAGCCTGCCGTTGGCCGATGCGCCGGCGGCATTCGTGCCGATCGCGATAGCCGCATCGATCGCGGGCGGCGCCGTTCAGACCTTCATTCCGGACCGAAAATTGCCTCGTCCCGCCATTCGCCTCGCCTTGATCGCAGTCCTGATTGCCCCACTGTTCGCGGGCTGCGCATCGACACGTTCCGACACCACGGCCACTTACGGCGCCGCGCGCAAGCCCGTGCCGGCCGACCTGGCGCCGGGCGAGCAAATCGACTATGCCGGGCATCGCTGCGGCAATCCGAACCTGTACGTGAAAACGCATCCGTGCGTGTACCCGCTGCGCGATTCCGCGCCGTGAGCGTCGGACACGCATAAAAAACGGCCCGGCACTCGAAGAGCCCGGGCCTAACGCGTGATCGTGCCGTGCGGCAGCGACCCGCTGCGTGGACGGGAACGGGCAGGGCCCGATACCGTGCCGATCGTAGCGACGCGACGCATCGCGAACCTGATCGGAACATGACATTTTCGTCACGCAGCGCGCAGGGTCGGCTGCCTCGCTCAGAAGCGGTGGCGCAAACCGAGATTGAGGATGCCCTGCGTGCGCGTGCCGCCGTAGCCGTACGAGCCGATCGACGCCTGCGCCGCCTGCGTGCCGCCGTCGAGCGTGCGCTGTTCGCCGTTCGCGCGTTGCCACGCGCCGACCGCATAGAGATCGGTGCGCTTGGACAGCACGTAGTCGGCGCCGGCGGACACCTGATGGTAGGTCGCGCTCGTATCGCCGCGGGCCTTCGTGTAGCTGTAGCCGACGCCGACGAGCAGGCTCGCGGTTGCCTGATAGTTGAAGAACCCGCGCGCGGTGTCGTATTTCTGCGTGCTGCGAAAGGCCGTCATCGCATCGGCCTTGTACTGCGCATTGCTGTAATCGATACCGATCGTGAACGGCGCGAAGGTGTAGCGCAACGCGCCGCGTGCGATGCCGATCGACTTCGCCGAGAGGTAGCCGCCGTTGACCAGCGACCCGTCGAACGTGCCGTCCGACGTGCCGTTCCAGCCGGTCCGGACGCCGTTCGCGAGCGAGGCGCGGTTGGCCGCATAGTAGTAGCCGCCCGCCGCGTCGAACGGGCCATGGTTGTACGACAGGCCGGCCGACCAGGTTTGGCCGGCGCCGCTCTTGCCGGCCACGCCGCCGAGCGCGTACATGCCGACGAACTGGAAGCCGCCGACCACGGGTGACGTGTACTTCACCGCGTTGTCGGTGCGCGACGACGTGTCGTAGTTGTCGACGTCGCCGGGCGTCGCGTACACGCTGCCGAAGTAGAAATCGCCGGTGATCGGCCACGCGACATCGGCGAGCGCGTCGTACTGGCGGCCGAGCGTGAGTGTTCCCCAGCGAGCGCTTTCCAGCCCGACGAACGCCTGCCGGCCGAACATCCGGTTGCCTTGCCCGAGCGCGCCGGTGTTCGGGTTGAAGCCGTTTTCCAGCGTGAAGATCGCTTTCAGCCCGCCGCCGAGATCTTCCGCGCCTTTCACGCCGAAGCGGTTGCCGAGCAGGTTGCCGTTGCCGAGGCCGACGAGGTTCCTGCCTTGTGCATCGGCATTCCACACAACCGTCAGCGATGTATCGAACAGGCCGTACAGCGTGACTTCCGTTGCATGAGCCGCGTGCGCGGCCGTCAGCAGCGCCCCTGACATCATGACGATTCGAACTGGAGTTTTCATGGTGTGTCCCTGAAGTTCAAGATGAACGTTTCGTGCATCGTTCGATGCAGGCGCCGCGCGTGGCAGCGACGGGCCGGCATATCGCGATTGCGCTGGCGATTCTGGAAAGCGTTCGGATCGTGGAGGTGAGGGACAAATGAGAAAAATGTCATCGCGGTGTCATGCGTGCGGAAACATGCGGTGATTTTCATTCGTACTGCGATGTACAAGAGGCGTGGACGGTGACGAAAACGTCATGAAGCGGTCACGCATCCGCACCGCCGCGGGATCAAAGTGAAGGCTCCTGTCACGGAATTCCAGTAAGGAGCCCACCCCATGAACATTCCGCGTCCGCTGATCGCCATTGCCGCCGCCGCGCTGTCGATTGCCGCCTTCTCGCAGGCTGTGGCCGCGCAGCCGAAGAGCCGCCAGGAAGTGATTCAGGAACTCGTGCGTGCGCGCCACGACGGCGTGATCCCGAGCCCGAATCACGACTATCCGGCGAGCCCGGCCGCCGTCGCGCGCAATCAGGAGATTCATCGCTCGACCGTTCATCGCGGCGAGAAGACGCCGATGGTCGATGCGCACGACAACCGCTTCGCGGTGCTTTGATCGTTCACTTGCGGCGGCCGGCATGACGCCCGCCGGTTGCCTTTACGGAAAGGAGAGCGCGATGCGCCATGTCGCGAAAGGAATCGTACTGGCGGTGTGTCTGATGTCGACGGCCGCGATGGCGGCCGGCTGGCCGGAACGTGCGCTGTCGCACGCGCCGGCGCACGACGTCGGCCGCCGCGCGAACGAGCGGATGCGCTGCGAATTCGCTGCAGTGCCGGCCGGTGCGTGGACCGCGACGTTCGCGCGCGGGCAATGTGAGGTCGACAACGGCCGGTTGACGTTCGTGCCGGCCGATGCGGGCGACGAGAAACGGATCGTGCTCGGCGACGTCCGTACCGCGTCGCATCAATCGCGCAAGCTGAAGGAGCAACTGCAGCTGACGACGCGCGACGAAGTGATCGCGTTGAACGTGCTGACCGACGATGGCAGCCGAAAATCACGCGAACATGCGATCGACCTGTGGGCCGCACTGCGCAACGCGGGTGTCACGCCGGTCAACGGCACGCGCATCGTCGACACCTATCCGACCGGCGCGACGACCTGGTAAGCGCCGCGCCGTCGTGCGCGGCTTACCCGGCCTTCACCGATCCTTCGATCAGGAAGAACACGATGAAGCCGATGAAGAACGCGGCCGTCGCGAACGGCGTTTCGGGCACCTCGTGGGCTTCGACCAGCAATTCCTCGGTGACGAGGTACAACAGCGCGACGGTGCCCAGGCCCAGGAGCGCTGCATAGATATTCGCCGGCAGCCCGGCGAATGCCGCATTGCCGGCAACGGCCGCGACGCTCAGCAGCGCCGCCAGCGCGACCGGCACGACGATCGCCAGCATGCGGCCGACGCCGGCCGCGGCCAGCGCCGCGCTGACCGACAGCGCGAGGAACAGCACCTCGAGCGTTAGAGCAACGGTCAGGATGATGCCGCTTTCGTCGCTCGCGGAAAAGGCGATGCCGAGCACCAGGCCGTCGACGACGAGGTCGATCGCGGTGACGATGATCAGGCTCACCGGCAAACGGGCTTCCTCGAAGCGCGTTTCGATCGCGCCCGACAGCGCGCGGATCGCCAGCATCAGCGCGATGCCGAGCACGAAACCGACGACGACTGGAAACAGCGCATGCGCGCGGTCCTGCGGCAGCAGTTCGAGCGCGGCGGCCGCGAACACGATGCCGCCGGTGAAATGCTGGATCACGCTCGACGTTTTCGGGCCGGGCGCGCGCCATGCGGCCGCGAGGGCGCCGAAACAGGCCGCCAGCACGGGCGGTAACGTGAGCAACGCAAGCTTCGCGGTCGGTGTCATGAGTCCTCTCAGCGGTTGGTGTGCGGCAGCGGAAGCCGCGTGGCACGATCGTACGCGCCGGGCATTGCCCCGGCGTCAACCGGGGGATTGAACACCTTGAAGCCGCTCCAGAGTCAAGCGGTTTGATGCGGACGCACCGGCAAGGGGCCGGCGCGCCCGTTGCGGTCAAAGCTGCGCGAGCGCCTGGTCGAGATCGGCGAGCAGGTCGTCGATATGCTCGATGCCGATCGACAGCCGCACCGTTTCCTCCTTCACGCCGGCCTTCGCGAGTTCGGCCGGCGACAACTGCCGATGCGTGGTGGAGGCCGGGTGCGTTGCGAGCGACTTGGTATCGCCGATGTTCACGAGCCGCGTGAACAGCTTCAGCGCATCCTGGAACTTCGCACCGCCGTCGCGGCCGCCTTTCACACCGAATGTCAGGATGCCCGGCGCCCGGCCCGACAGGTAGCGGACGACGAGCGGATGATCGGGGTGATCGGGCAGGCCCGCATAGTTCACCCATTCGACGTGCTCGTGGCGCGCGAGATGCTGCGCGATCTTCAGCGCGTTGTCGCTGATCCGCTCGACCCGCAGCGCGAGCGTCTCGATCCCCTGCAGGATCTGGAACGCGTTGAACGGCGAGATCGCCGCGCCCATGTTGCGCAGCGGCACCACGCGGGCGCGGCCGATATACGCGGCCGGCCCGAACGCTTCGGTATAGACGACGCCGTGATAGCTGACGTCCGGCTCGTTCAGCCGCTTGAAGCGGTCCGCGTGCTCGGCCCACGGGAATTTGCCCGAATCGACGATCGCGCCACCGAGGCTCGTGCCGTGCCCGCCGAGATACTTCGTCAGCGAATGCACGACGATGTCCGCGCCGTGCTCGAACGGGCGCAGCAGGTACGGCGACGGCACCGTGTTGTCGACGATCAGCGGAATGCCGTGGCGATGCGCGACCTCCGCGAGCGCGGCGATGTCGGTGACGTTGCCGAGCGGGTTGCCGACCGATTCCGCGAAGATCGCCTTCGTGCGCGCGTCGATCAGCGGTTCGAACGAGGAAGGATCGCGCGGGTCGGCGAAGCGCGTGGTGATCCCGTATTGCGGCAGCGTGTGCGCGAACAGGTTGTAGGTGCCGCCGTACAGCGAACTCGCGGACACGATGTTGTCGCCGGCTTCGGCGATCGTCTGGATCGCGTATGTGACGGCGGCTTGCCCCGACGCGAGCGCGAGCGTGCCGATGCCGCCCTCGAGCGCGGCGATCCGCTGCTCGAGCACGTCCGTCGTCGGGTTCATGATCCGAGTGTAGATGTTGCCCTGGACCTTCAGGTCGAACAGGTCGGCGCCGTGCTGCGTGTCGTCGAATGCGTACGCAACGGTCTGGTAGATCGGGACGGCGACCGCGCGCGTGGTCGGGTCGGGACGATAACCGCCGTGCACGGCGATGGTTTCGAGACGCCAGTTCGAATGGGCCTGATCGGTCATGGGTGCTCCGTTTGTTGTTGTGAAGGTCGAGGGGGCCTGCCGTCCGGCGATTATAGGAGCACGTGTGCCGCTGCCCTTAGAACGAATGGTGGGTTGCTTATGGGCGCGCGGCGCATAGAATGCCCTTTTCCGCAAACGATAGGTGCGCGATGAATCAGGATCGGTGGAACCAGGTGGATGCGTATTTCTCGGCGACGCTCGTGCCGTCCGACGCCGTGCTCGACGCCGCGCTCGCGGCGAGCGACGCGGCCGGGCTGCCGGCGATCAACGTCGCGCCGAACCAGGGCAAGCTGCTGCAACTGCTCGCGACGATCCGCGGCGCGCGACGGATTCTCGAAGTCGGCACGCTCGGCGGCTACAGCACGATCTGGCTGGCACGCGCATTGCCGCCGGGCGGCTCGCTGATGACGCTCGAGCTGAACCCGGCACATGCGAAGGTCGCGACGGAGAACATCGCGCGCGCCGGGTTTGCGCAAGTCGTGTCGGTGGTGGTCGGCAGCGCGAAGGATAGTCTTGCGCGGCTCATCGACGCCGGGGAGGCGCCGTTCGACTTCATCTTCATCGATGCGGACAAGGACAACAACGCCGTTTATCTCGACGCGGCGCTGAAGCTGTCGCGGCCCGGCACGGTGATCGTCGTCGACAACGTCGTGCGCAATGGGCGCGTGGCCGATCCGGACAATCGCGAGCCGGACGTGGTCGGCGTGCGCGAGGGGTTCGCGCGCCTCGTGGCCGAGCCGGCGCTCGCGACGACAGCCGTGCAGACGGTCGGGCAGAAGGGCTGGGACGGGTTCTCGATCTCGATCGTCGGCGCGTGACGTGGTGCGTCAGTGCGGGTTGGCTGCCGCA
>NZ_BCPP01000033.1:0-16899 GCF_016586125.1 Burkholderia sp. E168m23 | reverse complement strand
TTCGACTGGCATTCCGACGACCGGAACGACGAAAAGTCGTGCTCGCCGATCAGGTGCGCGGCGGCGGCGCGCATCGCGTCGTCGTCGAGCGGCGTGTGGATCCAGCCGGCGCGCCCGGCCAGCATCGGCGAACGTACCGGATGCACGTACAGCGCGTAGTAGTAGGTGCGCTCGAACGCCGAGAAACGCGCATGGAACGTATCCGGCATCGGCTTCGCCCATTGCACCGACACGGTCGACGGCAGGAACGCATTGGTGCCGCGCACCCACGAGAACACCTCCCGCTCGAGATCGGTGTCGAAATGCACGACTTGTCCGAGCCCGTGCACGCCGGTGTCGGTGCGCCCCGCCACCGTCGTGTGCAGCGGCACCCGCGCGAATTCGGCCAGCGCATGTTCGAGCCGATCCTGCACGGTCTTGCCGTGCGGCTGCGCCTGCCAGCCGCAGAACGCCGCGCCGTCGTACTGGATGCCCAGCGCGATCCGCATCACGCCTCGTCCGCCAGTTTCGCGAGCAGCGCGCGTGCATCGTCGCGAGTCGCGGCGTCGTTCGCGTCGATCACTTCCTGCAGCAGCGTCCGCGCGCCGGACAGGTCGCCCAGTTCGACGTATTCGGCCGCGAGGTCGAGCTTGTTGCGGGCGATGCGCGCGAGCTCGTCCGCGGTGAGCGCGGGCAGCGCGGCGCCCGGCGTGGACGGCAGGTCGAGATCGAAGTCGAGCTTCAGCGCGCCGAACTGCGCGCCGCCGAGCGGGGGCAGCGATGTCGTCACGGGCGGGCTGCCAGCTTGGCCGGCGGGCGTCGCTGCGTCCGGGTCCCAATCGAACTCCTCGTCCTGGTCGGCGGGATGTTCCGGTGCCGGTTCACTCGCGCCCGTTGGCGGGTGCTGCGCGGATTGACCGTTAGTTGCGATTTTATCGACATCGGACTGCACTGCCCGCGCAGACGGTTCCTCCGCCGTCGACGATGGCTCGTCCGCCGTCCGCGGCGGCAACGGCATGTCGAGACTGTTGAGCGCGCTGATCGCGTTCTGCATCAGCGACGCGTGCTGCGCTTCGGTCGTCGCAGGTGCGGCGGATGCGGCGGTCGGGTCGGCTGGCTGGTCCGCTGCGGTTGGTTTTTTCCGCCGGTTCTGCGTCGTGCGGAGCCTCGACCGGAGCCGGAGTCGCCTCGTTCGCAAGCGGCCCCGTAGCGTGAGCAGCCGGCAATTCGGGCGACCCGTCGTGCGGTGCCGCCACTTCGGGCACAGGCGATGTGTCCGCTGCGGGCGGCTCGATCGTCTCCGCCGCAGCGGCAGTCGCCGCGGCGAGGTTCAGGTCGGACGCCGCATCGCGTGCGACCGGCATCTCGGGCGTGATCGGCAGTTCTCGTTCGACAGACGACGCGGCTTCGGCTTCCGCAGCCACGGCACCGCCCCCTGCGGCCGCGGTCGCAACGGTACCCGCATCGTCAGCGCGGCGACCCTTGCGGCGCTTGCGCCATGCGAAGCCGGCCGCAAGCACGATCACGGCAGCGCCGGCCACGGCGACCGGGCGCCAGTCCATCTGTTCGGTACGCCGTGCAGGCGTCGCGACAGGCGCGACCCGTTGTACCGAAGCCGATGCCGATTGCGGCGCACTGGCTGCCACACCCGACGCGGCTTCGTCCGCCGTCGATGCCGCGGCCGATGCACCCGCGTCATTCACGGCCGGACGCGGCGTGGCGGGCACCGGAGCAGGCGCGACGCCGGTCGTCGTCGCCGGCTTGCCGATGCCGTGCTTCTGCAACTCCATCAGCACGCGATTCTTCAACGCCAGCAATTGCTGCAGGCTCGACGGCCGCGGCTGCGACGCACTCACGGCGGGCGCCGCGCCGGCCGGTTCATGCACGCCGGAAACCGGGCTACCCGGCACCGCCTGCCCCGCAGCCTCGCTCGCGGACGACGGCGCCGACTGGATCGCACCGCTCCACACGTGCGGGCCGCTTGCCCCGGCCGTGGACGCCGCCGGCTGCGTGCTTTCGACAGCCGACGCGCCATATGCGGCCGACGCGCCGATCGAAGCCGAAGCACCGCTCGAAGCCAACGCCCCCGCCGCCGTCGCCGTCGAGACGCTCGCCCCGCTCACCGGAGCCGCGTGCACGGCCGGCGCCACCGGCGCGGGTTGCACGGCCGAGCCGGGATGCGGCGCGGATGCGCCGTGCTGCGCGAGCGCCGCTCCGCCCGATGCGGCGGCGGGCGCGGAAGCAGCCGCCGCACCGGAGGCAGCGGATGCGCCGGCCGGCACGAGCGCCGCGCCGGTCGCGTCGAGCGCGGGCACGGTCAGCGTCGCGCCGACTTTCAGGCGGCTCGCGTCGCGTTTCATGAACGCCTGCGGATTGGCATCGAACAACGCACGGCCAGCGCGTGCGAGCACGGCCGGATCATGCGATTGCGTGGCCGCTTTCGCGATGTCGTTCAGCGACTGGCCCGGCTGGACCGTCACGGTAAGCGGAGCGGCGGCGCCGGCGGCGGACGCCGGCAATTCGCCGGTGCCGACTGCCCACGCCGATGCGGCTACGCCGAGCGCCAGGATCGCCAGCGCGCCACGCACGGCGCGCGACAAGCGGGACTGACGCGAAAACAAGGAAATTCGGGACATCGTTGGCTCTATCGCCGCGCGCGGGCGCGGCTCGGATTCGCGGTTGGAAGCGTCAATAAAGTGGCGGCAGAAATGCAAAAGCGTCGCGCGGAACGCGACGCTTTCGGCGGGTCTGTGCGTCGTAACCGCGTAGTTTACTTCACGCGATCGGGTTCCGGCCGAATTCGTCGCCGGCAGGTGCCACCGGGCGCGGGCGGGCGCTCATGTCGAGCGGGTGCGCGTGTCGCAGTCCATGTATCCAACCCGTAAAAATGAACCTGCTTGCCGCAGTCGAAAGCCGCCTCACGCAGACTCGCGCCCCACTCGAATGACACGGCCTTGTGGCGCTCAGCGGACATCCTCCGAAGGACCGGAGCAACAGAATCGCAAGCGTTTCCTCAACAATCCATCCCGCCCGCCGTTAATGAATGACCAGCCGCACAATCAAAACAAATCTCGACCGGCGATTAATCCCATCCCGATCAATTCCAATTCGTCGATAAGAAGGCAATTTCCCGCTCTTATCGGAGAAAATGAAAATTCACACCGCCAAAGCCCCGCCCCGCAAGGCTTTCACCCCTTCCACACGACCCATTGCTCATACAAAAGCGATCGTTTCTGCATCAATTCAATTGCATTACACAAAATTACACAGACCTGATAACCGCCGTCGATACGATCGCCTTCAAACAGGAATCGGCACATTTCGACCTCGCGCCCGCCCATGTCGGAAAGACAGCAGCACGCGGTCGGACTGATGCCGTGAAGTACCGGAGGGTCATCGCGCAGTCGCACGACTGCATTCACTCACGAGCTCGTTACGGGGACGAACATGGGCTATCAGCAGGGTTTGAGCGGGTTGGCCGGGGCGTCGAGCAATCTCGACGTCATCGGCAACAACATCGCGAACGCAAACACGGTCGGCTTCAAGCAGGGACGCGCGAACTTCGCCGACATGTACGCGAATTCGGTCGCGACGTCGGTCAACACGCAGATCGGCATCGGCACGCGGCTCGCGTCGGTGCAGCAGAATTTCGGCCAGGGGACGATCAACTCGACGAAGTCGTCGCTCGACGTTGCAATCAACGGCAACGGCTTCTTCCAGATGTCGAGCAACGGCGTGACCACGTACTCGCGCGACGGCACGTTCCACCGCGACAAGAACGGCGCGATCGTCGACGCGCAAGGCCGCAACCTGATGGGCTATGCGGCAGGCGCCGGCGGCATGATCAACACCGCGCAGACCGTGCCGCTGCAGGCGCCGACCAGCAACATCGCACCGCGCGCGACGAGCAAGATCACCGGCCAGTTCAACCTGAACGCGCAAGACAAGGTGCCGGCCAAGACGCCGTTCAACGCGACCGACAACACGACGTACAACTACAATTCGTCGATCCAGGTCTACGACACGCTCGGCGGCTCGCAACAGGTCACGATGTACTTCGCGAAGAACGCGGCCGGCACGTGGCAAGCCTACGCGGGCGTGCAGGGCCAGACGCCGACGAATCTCGGCACCGTCACGTTCGATGCATCGGGCCGGCTCAGCTCGACGACGTCGGCCGCGACCGGCCAGCCGACGCCAAGCCTCGGCCAGTTCGCGTTCTCGATCCCGAACACGACGGGCGGCGCCAATCCGCAGAACCTGACGCTCGACCTCGGCGGCACGACGCAGTACGGCGGCAAGGACGGCGTGAACAATCTCGCGCAGGACGGATTCGCGAGCGGCACGCTGACGACGTTCTCGATCGGCACCGACGGCAAGCTGACCGGCAACTATTCGAACGGCCAGAGCGCGGTGCTCGGCCTGATCGCGCTGGCGAACTTCAACAACCCGAACGGGCTCGTGAACATCGGCGGCAACCAGTATGCGGAAACGGCCGCGTCGGGCGTGCCGCAGATCTCAGCTCCTGGCAGCACGAACCACGGCACGCTGCAGGGTAGCGCGCTCGAAAACTCGAACGTCAACCTGACGACCGAGCTCGTGAACCTGATCACCGCGCAGCGCAATTACCAGGCGAATGCGCAGACGATCAAGACCCAGCAGGCCGTCGACCAGACGCTGCTGAACCTGCGCTGAACGACCGCCCATGAAAAATGCGCCGCGCCGCCCCTGAATCCCAAGGCCGACGCGGCGCGTCGTATCGTGCAGCGCGGCCCGCGGGCCGGACCGCCAGCGTGCTTACTTGTCGAGCAGGATGCGCAGCATGCGGCGCAGCGGCTCGGCCGCGCCCCACAGCAGCTGGTCGCCGACCGTGAACGCCGACAGGTATTCGCCGCCCATCGCGAGCTTGCGCAGGCGGCCGACCGGCACCGACAGCGTGCCGGTGATCTTCGCCGGCGACAGGTCGCGCATCGACGCTTCACGCTCGTTCGGCACGACCTTCACCCAGTCGTTCGCCGATGCGAGGATGCCGTTGATCTCGTCGAGCGGCACGTCCTTCTTCAGCTTGATCGTCAGCGCCTGCGAGTGGCAGCGCATCGCGCCGATCCGCACGCACAGGCCATCGACCGGGATCGAACCCGGCTCGCCCATCGCCGGCTTGCCGAGGATCTTGTTGGTTTCCGCGCCGCCCTTCCACTCTTCCTTCGACATCCCGTTGCCGAGATCCTTGTCGATCCACGGAATCAGCGAACCGGCCAGCGGCACGCCGAAGTGGCTCGTCGGCATCGCGTCGCTGTTCATCGCGGCCAGCACGCGACGGTCGATGTCGAGGATCGCGGACGCCGGATCGGCGAGCTGTTCCTGCACCGCGCCGTTCAGCGTGCCCATCTGCGACAGCAGCTCGCGCATGTTCTGCGCGCCCGCGCCCGATGCGGCCTGGTAGGTCATCGCCGTGATCCAGTCGACGAGGTTCTCGCGGAACAGGCCGCCGAGCGCCATCAGCATCAGGCTGACCGTGCAGTTGCCGCCGATGAAGTTCTTCGTGCCCTTGACCAGCGCGTCCTTGATCACGTCGAGGTTGACCGGATCGAGGATGATGACCGCGTCGTCCTGCATCCGCAGCGACGATGCCGCGTCGATCCAGTAGCCGTTCCAGCCGGCCGCGCGCAGCTTCGGGAACACGTCGTTCGTGTAGTCGCCGCCCTGGCACGTGATGATCACGTCGCACTTCTTCAGCTCGTCGACGTTGGTCGCGTCCTTGAGCGTAGTCTCGTTTTTCGCGAACGACGGCGCCTTGCCGCCCGTGTTGCTGGTGCTGAAGAACACCGGTTCGATCAGGTCGAAATCGCCCTCTTCCTGCATGCGCTGCATCAGGACGCTGCCGACCATGCCGCGCCAACCTACGAGACCTACGTTCATGACTAACCCTTTGCTTGAATGGAGCTTCCCCGCCATTTCCGTCCCCGCGTGACCGCGCGGGGAAACAGGCGGGCACGACGGCGATCAGCGTTTAATGATCGTTTTCGTGGTAATGGTTTTCGTGATGACGATGGCGCGCGCACCCGCACGGGCAGTGTTGCCGTGGAGTTTCAGGACCGGGGAGATCAGGGAAATCAGCGCCATCGTTCGAGTCTACACAAAGCCGCTGGCCCGCACAACGGCCAACGGTGCGCGAACCGGCCGATTTTTTCGGCCCGTTCGCGCCCTTTTCATCTTAATTACCGGACTGCACTTCCGTCCACTTACAGCGCGGCGACCACCGCGTCGCCCATCGCCGCCGTGCCGACCTGCTTGCAGCCCGGCGTCGCGATGTCGCCCGTGCGATAACCCTGTTCGAGCACCGTTTTCACCGCGCGCTCGATGCGATCGGCCTGCTCCGCGCGATTCAGCGAGTAGCGCAGCAGCATCGCGGCCGACAGGATCGTCGCGAGCGGGTTCGCGATGCCCTTGCCCGCGATGTCCGGCGCCGAACCGTGCGACGGCTCGTACAGCCCCTTGTTGTGCTTGTCGAGCGACGCCGACGGCAGCATGCCGATCGAACCCGTCAGCATCGACGCTTCATCCGACAGGATGTCGCCGAACATGTTGCCCGTGACGATCACGTCGAACTGCTTCGGCGCCTTCGCGAGCTGCATCGCCGCGTTGTCGACGTACATGTGCGACAGCTCGACGTCCGCGTATTCCTTCGACACGTCGATCATGATGTCGCGCCAGAACTGCGACGTTTCCAGCACGTTCGACTTGTCCACCGACAGCAGCTTCTTCGCGCGCTTTTGCGCGGCCTGGAACGCGACGTGCGCGATGCGGCGCACTTCCGGCTCCGAATAGCGCATCGTGTCGAAGCCTTCGCGCTCGCCGGCGAACGGGCCGTCCGGCGCCGCGCGCACGCCGCGCGGCTGGCCGAAGTAGATGTCGCCGTTCAGTTCGCGCACGATCAGGATGTCGAGGCCCGCGACGAGCTCCGGCTTCAACGGCGACGCATCGACGAGCTGCGGATAGCAGATCGCCGGGCGGAAGTTCGCGAACAGCTCGAGGTGCTTGCGCAGCCCGAGAATCGCCTGCTCGGGGCGCAGCGCGCGCTCCAGCGAGTCGTACTTCCAGTCGCCGACCGCGCCGAACAGGATCGCGTCGGCCTGCTTCGCGAGCGCCAGCGTCGCGTCGGGCAGCGGATGGCCGCTCGCCTCGTAGCCCGCGCCGCCGACCGGCGCCTGTTCGAGTTCGAACTTCTCGTCGAGTGCGTTCAGCACCTTCACCGCTTCATTGACGATTTCCGGACCGATGCCGTCGCCGGGCAGCACTGCAATCTTCATGCGAAATTCCTGACTGAGTAGATTGTTATGGAGGCAAGCCGGCGAGCGCACGCACGGCGCGCCCGCCCGCCACGCGCGATCAGCCGACCAGCTTGGTGTTGAGCCACGGCTGCTTCACGAGCCGCTCCGCTTCGAACTGGCGGATCTTGTCCGCGTGGCGCAGCGTGAGGCCGATGTCGTCGAAGCCGTTCAGCAGGCAGTACTTGCGGAACGCGGCGATCTCGAACGGATACTCGCGGCCGTCGCCCGCGCGCACGACCTGCGCGTCGAGGTCGATCGTCAGTTGAAAGCCGTTGAACGCGACCGTCTCGTTGAACAGGTGATCGACCTGCTGCTCGGTCAGCACGATCGGCAGCAGCCCGTTCTTGTAGCAGTTGTTGAAGAAGATGTCGGCGAAGCTCGGCGCGATGATCGCGCGGAAGCCGTACTGCTGCAGCGCCCACGGCGCGTGCTCGCGCGAGCTGCCGCAGCCGAAGTTCTTGCGTGCAAGCAGCACCGAGGCGCCCTGGTAGCGCGGCTGGTTCAGCACGAAGTCCGGGTTCAGCGGACGCTTCGAATTGTCCTGGCCCGGCTCGCCGTGATCGAGATAGCGCCACTCGTCGAATGCGTTCGGACCGAAGCCCGTGCGCTTGATCGACTTCAGGAACTGCTTCGGGATGATCGCGTCGGTGTCGACGTTCTCGCGATCGAGCGGCGCCACGACGCCGGTATGTACAGTGAATTTTTCCATGATCCGTCTATCCGGTTGAAGGGCCGGCATTCAGCCGGCGCACATCGACAAATTCTCGGCGGGAAACGTCACTCCGCGGCGCGCTTCAGTGCGCTGCCGGCGGCGTTGACGTCTTCCCCGAAGCCTCGGACGGTATTGCAGCCGGCCAGGCCGAAGCCCAACCCCGCCAGCGCCAGCGCGGCAACCAGCCGCGCGATGACCTTCGATGCCGTCACGTGTTACCCCAGCTGGCGAATGTCGACGAAGTGACCTTCGATCGCCGCGGCCGCCGCCATCGCGGGGCTCACGAGGTGCGTGCGACCGCCCGCGCCCTGCCGGCCTTCGAAGTTGCGGTTCGACGTCGACGCGCAGCGCTCGCCCGGCTCGAGCCGGTCGGCGTTCATCGCGAGGCACATCGAGCAGCCCGGCTCGCGCCATTCGAAGCCCGCATCGGTGAACACCTTGTCGAGCCCTTCGCGCTCGGCCTGCGCCTTCACGAGGCCCGAGCCCGGCACGACCATCGCGAGCCGCACGTTCGACGCGACGCGACGGTTCAGCTTCTTCACGACGTACGCGGCCGCGCGGATGTCCTCGATCCGTGCGTTCGTGCACGAGCCGATGAAGATCTTGTCGACCTTGATCGATTCGATCGGCGTGTTCGGCTCGAGCGCCATGTATGCCAGCGCGCGCTCCATCGCGTCGCGCTTGACCGGATCCTTCTCGCGCTCGGGATCGGGCACGCGACCGTCGATCGACGTGACCATTTCCGGCGACGTGCCCCACGTGACCTGCGGAACGATCTCGGCCGCGTTCAGCTCGACCACGCGGTCGAACTGCGCGCCGTCGTCCGACTTGAACTGCCGCCAGTATTCGACGGCCTGATCCCATTCCGCGCCGGTCGGCACGAACGGACGGCCCTTCAGGTAATCGATCGTCGTGTCGTCCACCGCGACCATGCCTGCGCGCGCGCCGGCCTCGATCGCCATGTTGCAGACGGTCATGCGGCCTTCCATCGTCAGCGCGCGAATGGTCGAGCCGCCGAATTCGATCGCGTAGCCCGTACCGCCCGCGGTACCGATCTTGCCGATGATCGCGAGCACGATGTCCTTCGCGGTACAGCCGCGCGGCAGCGCGCCCTCGACCTTCACGAGCATGTTCTTGCTCTTCTTCTGCAGCAGGGTCTGCGTCGCGAGCACGTGCTCGACTTCCGACGTGCCGATGCCGTGCGCGAGCGCGCCGAACGCGCCGTGCGTCGACGTATGCGAATCGCCGCACACGATCGTCATGCCCGGCAGCGTCGCGCCCTGCTCCGGCCCGATGATGTGGACGATGCCCTGACGCACGTCGTTCATCTTGAATTGGGTGATGCCGAATGCGTCGCAGTTCGAATCGAGCGTGTCGACCTGCAGCTTCGAGACGGGATCGGCGATGCCGTGGCTGCGGTCCGTCGTCGGCACGTTGTGGTCCGACACGGCCAGGTTCGCGCTGATGCGCCACACCGGACGCTGCGCGATCTTCAGCCCTTCGAATGCCTGCGGGCTCGTGACTTCATGCAGCAGCTGACGGTCGATGTAGAGCAGGGTCGTGCCGTCTTCCTCGGTGTGGACCACGTGGGTGTTCCACAGTTTGTCGTAGAGAGTCTGTGCCATGGGTATGCGGGGTCGTTGTGACTACAAGCCTTGCGGATGTGGTCGATTATGCCACGCAAAATCGGCCCGCGGAGTACCACGATAACGAAAAAAGTTAATAGAAACAGTGAGTTGGGTGGTACACGCGATACCCGGATAAGCATTACCCGGCAAGCGCGGCGGCTGGACGCGGACAAGTCGCGCCGTCGGCATACGCACTTGGCGCAGGTTGTCGCGAGCCATACGCAACCCGCCCAAACGCGCCCACGCGTGCGACGCATCCGTGCGCCGCACCCATGCTGGCTTGCGCGGCGCGATTTCTCGACCGTCGCAGGCCGCCCCAGGGCATTGCAATCGACTTGCGGCGGCGTGCTACCGGAAGAAATCGCGCAACTCGCGCGCCAGCGCCTGCGGTTGTTCTTCAGGAATGAAATGCCCGCTATACGCGATCGTCGCAGCCGTCACCTCCTCCGCGACATGTTCGAGCGGCCCCGCCATGTCAGGTATGGATCCCTGATCCGCACTGACGGCGAGCACGGGCATCTTCAGCTTCCCCAGCGCCTGCAGCTTGCGGTTCTGCGCCGACGACTCCGACACGGCCCGATAGAAGGCCAGCCCCGCTCGCAACCCGCCGTCCCGGGTGAACACCCGGAGATACTCGTCGACATCCGCGTCGGAGAACGACTCGGGATTGGCCGCCTTGCGACGCAAGAACCAATCGAGATACTCGCGCTCCTTGCCGGCAATCAGCGTCTCCGGCAGGTCGGCGACAGTATGAAATGCGAAGTGCCACGTGCGCCATGCGTTGCCGGGCTCGATCGGCAGTGCGGCCGGCAGCGTGACGCCGGGTATCCCCGCGTCGAGCAACGCCAATCGCTTCACTGATTCGGGATACATCGCGGCAAACGGATAGGCGACCCACGCCCCGACGTCGTGAGCGGCCAGGTAAAAGCGCGCGATATTTTGCCGCTCCAGCAGGCGCGCAAGCGTTGCCGCGACGGTCTGTGTGTCGTAACCGACGAGTGGACGGTCCGAGTCGCCTTGTCCGGGAAGATCCGGCGCCACGATCCTGAATTCGTCCGCGAGAAGCGGCATGACTCTCCGCCACGCGTACCAGCTTTCCGGAAACCCGGCGAGCAGGACGATGGTCTCGCCGTCGGCGCGGCCTCCTTCGACAAAATGAAGGCGCACCCCGTCTACCGTATCGAACCGATGACGAAAGCCGGTGAGCCGCGGGTCTTCCCGAAAATAGGGCGTGGCCTCGAGGTGCGAAGCAGCCTCGGTTGATTGATGCTGGTACATAAGTTCGTCCTCTCTACAGAATCGACTGTCCTGGATGATGCCCCCCCCGGCAGCGGGAGCCATTTCGTTCGGAAATACCCATTTCCCAATTCGGCGAAACCGGACCACGTGCATGCGCCGTTTCGCGCGTTACCTCACATCGAGTCATCTGTCGGGCAACGCAGAAACCTTAGTCGAGCAGCCGCATTGCCTCGTCGACCAGCATCGACATGTCGCTCCGGCTCTGGCCGAGCTTCCCCACCACTCGAAGCCCCTGCACCATGGCAAACAGACAGCTCGACGCGGCTTGCGCGTTCAGCGCGGCATCGACGGATCCATCGGCCTGCCCTTGCTTGATCAAATCGCGAAGGAGACGCTCGATCCTCTGCATCGATTTGTGGACGATGCCGGCGATCTCGCTATCCAGCGTACTCAGAACAATGGCGCCGGCGACGACCAGACAGCCCTTTCGACCCTCGTCTCCATGCGAGACGTCCGCGTAAAAGCGCAGGAGCGCTCGCACCTTGTCTCGTCCGCTTTTTTCATCGGCAAGGATCACGTTGAGCTCGCTTACGCGCCGATCGATGTACCGGTTCAACGCGGCAACGAATATCGCGTTCTTGTCGGCAAAGGCCTTGTAAAGACTGCCGGCAGTGAGCCCCGTCTCCCGGGACAGGTCGCCGATAGAAGTCGCATGATAGCCACGCTCGCGAAAGACGCGGATGAAGCCGTCCAGCGCGTCATCCATATCGAATTCTCGCGGCCTGCCAACGTTCGCTGCAATTTTCGTAGCCATGCGGCATTATAGGAAATGATCATTTCCGAATCAAGCCATGCGAACCGTCAGCAGGCATACGATGCGTGGCCCCGACACGACGCAGGTCGCCATTCACCGGAGACCGGCCGAATGGCTGCGACGAACGCCGCACATGACACGCGGCGCCACGGGCATTTCGCACTCGATCTCATAGACTGTCTATTCGCAACGGGCGGCGCGCGGCCGCCCTCCCCGCCATCGCGATGCGTGCATCCCGGCGCATCGACCGGACAGGAGACTTGCATGCAATACGAACTCTATTACTGGCCCGAGATCCAGGGCCGCGGCGAATACGTGCGGCTCGCGCTCGAGGCGGCCGAGGCCGATTACGTCGACGTCGCGCGCGAATCGGGGCGCGGAATGGGCGTGTCGGCCATGATGCGCATGATGGACAGCGCGAAGGCCGAATGCGTGCCGTTCGCGCCGCCGTTCCTGAAGGCCGGCGACGTGGTCGTCGGGCAGACCGCGAACATCCTGCTGTTTCTCGGCGCGCGGCTCGGGCTCGCGCCTGACGACGAAGCCGGCCGGCTGTGGGTGCACCAGATCCAGCTGACCGCCGCCGATTTCGTCACCGAGATCCACGACACCCACCATCCGATCGGCAGCGGCCTCTACTACGAGGAGCAGCAAGCGGAAGCAGCCGAGCGCGCCGCCGATTTCCTCGAGAACCGGCTGCCGAAATTCCTCGGCTACTTCGATCGCCTGCTCGAACAGAATCCCCACAAGAGCGGCTATATCGCCGGCAGCGCGCTCACCTATGCGGACCTGACGATGTTCCAGTTGATCGAGGGCCTGCGCTACGCGTTCCCGAAAGCGATGAAGCGCGCGGAGCGCAAGGTCGCGGCGCTGGTCGCGCTGCACGATCGCGTCGCGCAGCATCCGCCGGTCGCGCGCTACCTCGAGTCGGAACGCCGCATCCCGTTCAACGACATGGGGATCTTCCGGCACTATCCGGAGCTGGACAAGTAACGGCCGGGCACGTACCGCGGAAAGTGCGCGCGCGGGCGGATTTCACGCAGGATCAATGCGGCTGCCCGTGCTGCGCGGCGGCCGCGTCGACGGCCCCGACCGAGCGCGTGAGCCACGGCCCGATGTCCATCTCCTCGTAGCGCACGAGCCGGCTCTTGCGCGCGCGGCGATACGCCCACCAGATCGCGACGAACAGCGGAATCCACACATAGATCGACAGCACTTCCATCCAGTCGATGCGTGCCGCGAAAAACGCCTGGTAATCCTGGCCGAGCGAAATGACGATGCAGATCGCGATCGCGAACAACGGCCCGAACGGAAACCATTTCGCGCGATACGGCAGCTGATCGAGACGATAGCCCTGCTTCAGGAATCCCTTGCGGAACCGGTAATGGCAGACCGCAATGCCGAGCCACGCGATGAAGCCGGTGATGCCGACCGTATTCAGCAGCCACAGATAGATGCGCTGGTTGTTGGTCAGCGACGTGAGGAAGCACAACCCGCCGACGGCCATCGTCGCGTACAGCGCGTTGCGCGGCACGCCGCCCGGCGACAGCGTCGCGAACATCGCCGGCGCGCGCCCTTCCGACGCGAGGTTGTACAGCATCCGCGTCGCCGCGTAGGTGCCGGAATTGCCGGCCGACAACACGGCCGTCAGGATCACCAGATTCATCGCGCCGGCGGCGAGCGGGAACCCCGCGTGGCTGAACACCAGCGTAAACGGGCTCACGCCGACATCGGTCACGTCGCTCTTCAGCAGGTTCGGATCGGTGTACGGCACGAGCAGGCCGATCACGAAGATCGCGAGCACGTAGAACAGCATGATCCGCCAGAAGATCTGCTTCACCGCGCGCGGAATCGTCTTGCGCGGGTTTTCCGATTCGCCGGCCGTGATGCCGACCAGCTCGGTGCCGAGGAACGAGAAGCCCGCGATCAGCGCGACGCTCATCATCGCGTGCACGCCGCCGACGAACGGCGCGTCGCCGGTCGTGAAGTTGCGCCAGCCGACGGTATGCCCGGTGCCGGCATACCCGGTGCCGGTATGCCCGTCGCCCAGCACGCCGGCCGCGATCAGCAGCCCGGCCGCGATGAACGCGATCACGGTGACGACCTTGATCAGCGAGAACCAGTATTCCGATTCGCCGAAGCCGCGCACCGACAGCGTATTGAGCAGGAAAATCAGCACGAGGAAACCCGCGCCCCACGACACGCCCGGCACCGACGGAAACCAGTAGCGCATCACGATCTGCGCGGCGACCAGCTCGATCGCGATCGTCACCGCCCAGCTGTACCAGTAGGTCCAGCCCAGCGCGACGCCGAAGCCTTCGTCGACATACTTCTCGCCGTAGATCGCGAACGAGCCCGATACCGGCATCAGCGCGGCCATCTCGCCGAGCCCCGTGACGACGAAGTAGACCATGATCCCGATCGCGAGATACGCGGCGATCGCCCCGCCCGGCCCCGCCTGCGCGACCGACGCGCCCGACGCGACGAACAGCCCCGTGCCGATCGAACCGCCGATCGCGATCATCGCGATGTGGCGGCCCTGCAGACGGCGCTTCAGCGTCGTCCCGGACGGCGCGGCCGTCTCCGCTGCCGCTTGCATAGCATCCATAGTGCTCACCCTGATTGTGATCCGGCCAGCCGATTTGATTTGGAATGCAAATCGATTGCTCCGGTCATTCGCATCGAAACCGGCCCTGCCGGGCCGGTCGCATCACACGACACTGCGCTTGATCGCCTGCAGTTCGGCCGTCGTCACGATCTTCTCGATCCGGAACCGCGGGCTTTCCAGCCACACGTTCGCGATCCGCCGGTACTCGTCGAGATCCTCGCACGCGAGCCGCACGAGAAAATCGAACGTGCCGCTGACGAGCCAGCAGTCGAGCACGGCCGGATTCGCGCGCATTTCCTCTTCGAACGGCGCCTGCGAACGCCCGTGGTCGGCCAGCACGATCTGCGCGATCACGACGATCGGCTTGGTCGCGCGCGGCGCCTTGATCACCGCGCGATACCCTTCGATCACGCCGAGCGCCTCGAGCCGCTCCACGCGCGCCTGGCACGGCCGCGGCGTGAGGTTCACGAGTTCCGACAGCTTCCGGTAGGAAATGCGCCCGTCGGTACGCAGGATGTCGAGGATCCGGAGATCGATCTTGTCGAGCTGCATCTTCTTGTCGGTCATCCGCGTTCGCTCCGGTCGGGTCGTGGCTGGTGCGCGCAACGTCTGCCGTTCCGCGCGGGGCCACATTATCCGGCCGAAGCGGCCGCGCGCCAATCGGCTAGAACCGCAGCGACAGGCAGGTCAGGCCGCCGTCCATCTTGCGGAATTCGCTCGTGTCGATCACGTGCAGCGGCAACCCGAGCGACGCGATCGCGTCATGCACGCGCGGGTAACCGGCCGGGGTGATCAGCGTGCCGTTCACGCGCAGCGTGTTGCCCGCGTATTCGTCGGCGGCCGAGATCGCGATCCGGCGATAGTCGGCGAACGCCGGATGCGCGGCCAGTGCGTCGGTCACGAGCAGCGTGTCGTCGCCGAGCGCGTTGACGACCGATTTCAGGTGCAGGCCGGCGCCGACCGGCACCGCGACGACCGAATAGCCGTGGCGCGACACCAGCGACTCGAACGCGGCGATACCTTCCGCGTCGGTGCGGCTCGTCAAGCCGATGAAGAAGCGCTTGCCGACCTGCATCACGTCGCCGCCGTCGAGTCGGCCTTGCTGCATCGGCAATAGGTCGCGATGCGCGGCGAGCGCCGCTTCGATATGAACGGTCTCGCCGCGCCGCGCAGGCGCGCCGGGGCGCGTGATCACCGCGAATTCGGGCGTGACGACCGCGACGTCCTCGACGAAGTGCGAATCGGGAAACGCATCCAGCGGCGGCAGTTCGGTCAACTCGACGCCGAGCGCGCGCAGCGCGTCGCAGTATGCGTGGAACTGCGTGAGCGTCTTGTCGTAATCGGGCGCGCCGAGTTCGGCGGTGGTCAGACCCGCGCCGCAGGACGGCGCGGGACGGCGAACGATCGCTTGCGTGAATTGCATCGACTCCTCCATGGTCTGCCGCACCCGTGCGGCGCACGGGCCGGCGGCGTTGTGTCCGGACCATTATCGGAAGCCAAATTGCGCAATTCGCGTCGATTTCGGCGGTGCCGACAGCCGATTGCGTCGAATTGCGCGCGTCACGCAGCGGATTCGGCAGACCGGCCGCCCGCCCTCTCGCGAACGGCGGTTTTCGCCCGCCTCACACGCTTTACGCGTCGGGCGCGAACCCCATCTGCGCACGGCCGAGCGCCGTGAGTTCGCCCGCCTGCGCGCGCCCGTCGAAATCGACCTCGAAATGATCGGCCGGGAAATCGGGCGGGCTGTCGCCGCGCAGGAACGCCACACGCTGGCGTTGCAGGTACGCATCGTTCTTCGCGCAGCCGGGCGCGGCCGCGATGTACATCACGTTGCTGTCGCCGCTGCCGCGATGCGCATCCTCGACCGCATGCACGACGTCGCCATGCCAGAACACCGCGTCGCCCGGCTCCATGTGCGGGATCGGCACGAGCGCGTCGAGCAGCAGCGCGTGCCATTCCGGGCGGATCGACAGCGCGCGGCCGGGACGCGCGCCGCACAGGTCGTCGTCGGCGACGTCGTCCTGCAGCGCGCGCAGCACGACATAGGCCATCGCATTCGCGACCGGAATCAGCTGCAGCGTGCCGTCGCCGGGCCCTTGCGGCGTCAGCGCGGTCCAGCCCTGGAACGTGCGGAACATCGAACACACGGCCGGCGACGGAATTTCCTCGACGTCGGGGCGGAACGCCGCATCGAACGGATCGTAGTCGCGCCAGCGCCCGGCCAGCACGTGACGATAGACCTGCCGAAAATTCGCGCCGAGCCAGCGCTCGACGGAGCCGCCGTCGACATGCGGCGACAGCCCGAGCGACGTCGAACCGGGCGGCCGGCGGCGAATCCGGTCCGCGTACGCAGGCACCTGATCGGGATCGAAATGGGTGCGCGCACCGTCCGCATGCCGCCACAGACGGTTCAGGAACACCCGCGCCTGCGTCAGCGCCGGCGACTGGCGCGCGGCCACCTGCGGCTTCGACCAATAAACCCCGTAAATCTGCGGCTTGCCCGACGCGAGATTGCCGAAATAGCGGTCTTCCGCGCGTGCATGCAGCCGCTCGGTGAAACGGTTCGCATCCAGATACGCGCCGATCTCGTCATT
>NZ_BCPP01000032.1:0-16979 GCF_016586125.1 Burkholderia sp. E168m23 | reverse complement strand
AGGCCGGAATCGCGATCCCGACCGCGATCATCACGACGAACATCGGCGCGACGAGCGCCGTCACCGAAGCCGGCGCGAGCGCGCCGCCGACCCACAGCACGGCGGCGCCGACCAGATTGACGGCCGCCGCCGCCGCGATGACCGAATCGGCTGTCCGGCGCGTACCGGTCCTCGCGAACGCACTTGAACCGATCAGGTAGCCGAGCACGGTCACGCCGAAGATCGCCGCATAGACCGGCCCGGACACGCCGATGTGCCGCTGGAACAGCGTCGACGATTCCGCGATGAACGGATAGTAGGTGCAATAAGCAAAGCTGATCGCGAGCGAATAGCGCAGGAACCGCCGCTCGCGCAGCAGGCCGGCGTAGGTCCGCAGCAGCCCGGCGCCGGCGGGCGGCCGCGCGTCGCGCTCGCGGGTCTCGGGCAGGTAGCGCAGCACCATCGCGGTCGCGACCAGCCCGCCCGCCGCCAGCCAGCCGAACACGCCGCGCCAGCCGAGCCACTCGGCAATCGCGCTGCCGGCCAGCGGCGCGACCACCGGCGACAGCGCCATGCTCGCCGAAATATGGCCGAGCATCGTGGCCTGCGTCGCGGCCGGAAAACGCTCGCGCACGATCACCCGGCCGATCACGGTGCCGCAGCAGCCGCCCAGCGCCTGGAACACGCGCGCGGCGATCAGCGCCGGAATGCTGGTCGACCATGCGCAGGCAACGCTCGCGACGACGTACACGCACAGGCCGCCGAGCAGCACCGGCCGTCGGCGGTAGCGGTCGGACAGCGGCCCCGACACCAGCATCGACAGCGCATAGCCGACCATGTACAGGGTCAGCGTGAGTTGCAGCTGCGCGTCGGTGCCGTGCAGCGCATCCGCCATCGCGGGCAGCGACGGCAGGTACGCGTCGATCGTGACGCGCGGCAGGCACACGACGAGCATCAACAGGAACAGCCAGCCCCGGCGGGGTAATGAACGCGTCTTCATGCGGTAAGTCCGGATCGGCCGGATGAGTGGGGTCGACAGCAATCTAAGGCGAAAGTGATATAAGCTGAAGGACCATTAAATCGACTGTTGACTGGACCACTATGTCGCGAGGCAAAGCCGCGATTCCGCTGGACCTGCCGCGCCCTGCCGGGCTGTCGGGCGGCAGCCCGCACTCGAAGCAGGAATGCATCGCCGACACGATTCGCGACGCGATCCTGAAACGCCTGCTGCCCGGCGACAGTCCGCTGCCATCCAGCCGGACGCTGGCCGCGCGCTGGGACATCGCGCGCGGCACCGTCGAAGCGGCGTACGACATCCTGTGCGCCGAGGGCTACATCGCCCGCACGCAAGGCTCCGGCACACGCGTGTGCGCGGTGGTGCCGGACAGCTATCTGCGCGCGGCCGCGCGGTCGCAAGACGGCAGTCCGCTCCCCGCCACCCTCGCGTCCCCCGCATCCACCGCCCCGGCCGAGCCCGAACACGGCGTGCGTCCGGGCGTCCCGTTCGTCGCGCGGCTCGCCGACCCCGACCTGCTGCCGATGCAGCAATGGAAGAAGGCGCTCGGCGCCAGCCTGCTCGCCGCGACGGCGGACGACCTCGGTGCGACACCGGCACTGGGCGTCGAAAGCCTGCGCGCCGAGATCGCCGCGTACCTGCGGGAATACCGCGGCATCCCGTGCGAAGCCGGCGACATCGTCATCACAACCGGCATCCGCCACGCGATCGACCTCGTCGCACGCACGCTGCTCGCACCCGGCTCGACGGTGCTGATGGAAGACCCCGGCTATGCGTCGGCGTGGCAGATCTTCACGATCGCGGGCGCGACCGTGATCGACGTGCCGGTCGATCGGGAAGGCATCGACACCGCATCGCTGAATCGCCATCCCGATGCGCGCGCCGCATACGTGACGCCGGCCCATCAGGCGCCGCTCGGCGTCACGATGTCGGTCTCGCGCCGGCTCGAACTGCTCGACTGGGCGCAGCGCAACCGCACGTGGATCATCGAGGACGACTACGACGGCGAATTCAGCTACCAGACCGCCCCGCTGCCCGCGCTGAAATCGCTCGACGCGTGCGACCGCGTGATCTATTGCGGGTCGTTCAACAAGACGCTGTTTTCCGGGCTGCGCATCGGCTTCATGGTGGTGCCGGCGGCGCTGCGGCCGGCTCTGTCCGCCGTGTGGCACGCGACCGCGCGCTCGGTCGGCGTCGCGCCGCAACTGGCGCTGGCCCGCTTCATCGGTCAAGGCGATTTCGCGAAGCACCTGCGCGCCGCCCGCCACGCGTACCGCCAGCGGCGCGACATCGTGCTCGAGCAGCTGGAGAAACATGCCGGCGGCCGGTACACGGTGACGGGCGAGCACGCGGGCTTTCATTTCGTGCTGTGGCTGCCACCCGGCATCGACGATGCCACGTATGTCGCGCAAGCCCGCGCGGCCGGCGTCGAGCTGCAACCGGTCCGCGGCTTCTGTCGAAGCGCCCGCCGCGAAGCGGGCGTCGTCGTGGGCTATGCCGCGCTGACGGCCGCCCACGCGCGGCATGGCGGCCGCCTCCTCGGCCAACTGCTGGCCACTTCCGCGTAGCCCGCGCCCCAGCGTCGCCCCACCTTTCAAGCCCTGCCGCGCGCCGCGAAACCCGCGGCCGGCGCCGCGTCGACCTCGGGAAATCCATGACACGGACGGCACGATTGCGCACCGGAATGAAAGCAGGCTGAAAGTGCCTCGCAATTAACATCCGCGTCACTCGAACAAAACCCACGCATCACTGGAGGAAGACATGCCGTTTGCACCGAAGCAACTCGCCGCCGCGCTGGCGATCGTTCTGGGCACTGCCGCCGGCAGCGCCGCCGCGCAGGTTCCGGCCGGCTACCCGGGGAACTACCAGGGCGTGATCGACGCCGCGAAGAAGGAAGGCAAGCTGATCGTCTACTCGACGACCGACACGGGCCTCGTGCGTCCGCTGATCAAGGACTTCGAAAGCCTGTACGGCGTGAAGGTCGAGTACAACGACATGAACAGCACCGAGCTGTACAACCGCTACATCAGCGAGAACGCGGCGAGCAGCACCAGCGCCGACGTGCTGTGGAGCTCGGCGATGGACCTGCAGGTCAAGCTCGTCAACGACGGCCTGATGGCGTCCTACGATTCGCCCGAAAGCCAGAACGTGCCGCAATGGGCGCAGTACCAGAAGCAGGCGTACGGCACGACGTTCGAGCCGCTCGCGATCGTCTACAACAAGCGGCTGATCCCCGAGAACGAAGTGCCGACGACGCGCGCCGACCTGATCAAGCTGCTCACCACGCAGGCCGACAAGTTCAAGGGCAAGGTCACGACCTACGACATCGAGAAATCGGGCGTCGGCTTCAACTATCTGACCCAGGACGCGCACGTGAACGAGAAAGTCACGTGGGAACTCGTCAAGGCGATCGGCGCGACCGGCCCGAAGCTGCAGTCGAGCACGGGCGCGATGATGGAGCGCATCTCGTCGGGCGAGAACCTGATCGGCTACAACATCATCGGTTCGTATGCCTACGCAAAGGCGAAGAAGGACAAGTCGATCGGCTACGTGTTTCCGAAGGACTACACGCAGGTCGTGAGCCGTCTCGCCACGGTGTCGAAGAAGGCGAAGAACCCGAACGCCGCGAAGCTGTGGGTCGATTACCTGCTGTCGAAACGCGGCCAGACGTTGATCGCGAACCAGGCGAACCTGTACGCGATCCGCGCGGACGTGACCGGCGAAACGTCGGCCGCGAGCCTCACGAAGGAACTCGGCGATTCGCTGAAGCCGATCCAGATCGGCACCGGCCTGCTGGTCTATCTCGACCAGTCGAAGCGACTCGCGTTCCTGAAGCAATGGCAGCAGGCGATCAAGCGCTGATGCGCTGAGCCGCTGACCTCGGGCCGCCCGCCGCACCGCGCGCGGGCGGCCCCTTCCCCTTACCGACTTCCTTGAGGCGGCCATCCGGATGGCCGCAGGGGCGAACTCATGCTTTCAACCAGCACACGCGGCACGGCACCGGCCGTCCCGCCCGCCACCGGCCCGCGCGACGCGATTCCCGCGCTGCCGGTCAGCAGCCTGCAGCCGCTCGCCGGCATGCTGCGCTGGATCGTCGTCGCGGTCCTGACCGTCGCGGTCGCGCTGCCGCTCGGCTTCATCCTGTTCCAGAGCCTGCTGTCCGCGCCGTTCTTCGACGCGAACAAGACGCTCGGCGTCGAAGGCTTCCGTTTCATCTTCAGCGATCCCGACTTCTGGTCGGCCGTGAAGAACTCGTTCATCATCGCCGGCGGGATGCTGTTCATCTCGATCCCGCTCGGCGGCATCCTCGCGTTCCTGATGGTGCGCACCGACCTGCCCGGCCGCCGCTGGCTCGAACCGCTGCTGCTCACGCCGGTGTTCGTGTCGCCGATGGTGCTCGCGTTCGGCTACGTGGTCGCGGCCGGCCCGGTCGGCTTCTACTCGGTGTGGTTCAAGGCACTCTTCGGGGTACAGAACGTGCCCTGGAACGTGTATTCGATCTTCGCGATCACGGTGATCGTGGGCCTCACGCACGTGCCGCACGTGTACCTGTATTCGTCGGCCGCGCTGCGCAACCTCGGCTCGGACGTCGAGGAAGCCGCGCGCGTGACCGGCGCCCGCCCGTTCCGCGTCGCGCTCGACGTGAGCCTGCCGATGACGATGCCCGCGCTGCTGTTCGCCGGCGTGCTGGTGTTCTTCCTCGGTTTCGAGGTGTTCGGGCTGCCGCTCGTGCTCGGCGATCCGGAAGGCCACCTCGTGCTCGCGACCTACCTGTACAAGCTGACCAACAAGCTCGGCGTGCCGTCGTATCACCTGATGGCCGCAGTCGCCGTGTGCATCGTCGCGATCACGTTCCCGCTCGTGCTGCTGCAGCGCCGCCTGCTGAAGACCGCGAGCCGCTTCGTCACCGTGAAGGGCAAGGCCGGCCGCGCGACCGTGCTGCCGCTCGGCGTGTGGCGCTGGGTCGCGCTCGCGATCGTCGCGCTGTGGCTGATGCTGACCGTGATCGTGCCGATCTCGGGCATCGTGCTGCGTGCGTTCGTGACCAACTGGGGCGAAGGTGTCGCGCTCGCCGAAGTACTGACGCTGTCGAACTTCATCGAACTGTTCGAGCAGGACAACCTGGTGCGCGCGATCGTCAACACGCTCGGCATCGGCGTGATCGGCGGCGCGCTCGCGATCGGCTTCTACTCGCTCGTCGCGTTCGCCGGCCACCGCCGCCCCGACTGGGCGACCAAGCTGCTCGACTACCTTGTGCTGCTGCCGCGCGCGGTGCCGGGTCTCCTCGCCGGTCTCGCGTTCCTGTGGATCTTCCTGTTCGTGCCCGGCCTGCGCGAGCTGAAGAACTCGATGTGGAGCATCTGGATCGCGTACACGGTCGTGTGGCTCGCGTACGGGATGCGGCTCATCCAGAGCGCGCTGCTGCAGGTCGGCCCGGAACTCGAGGAAGCCGGCCGCAGCGTCGGCGCGACGCGCAGCCGCGTGTCGCTCGACGTGACGCTGCCGCTCGTGCGCTTCGGCCTGCTCGCCGCGTGGCTCCTGATCTTCATGATCTTCGAGCGCGAATACTCGACCGCCGTCTACCTGCTGTCGCCCGGCACCGAAGTGATCGGCGCGCTGCTCGTGTCGCTGTGGGCGACCGGCGCCGTCGATCAGGTCGCGGCGCTCTCTGTCATCAACATCGCGATGGTCGGCGCCGGTCTCGGCGTGGCCCTGCGCTTCGGAGTGAAACTTCATGGATAAGCTCATCGTCGACGATCTGCACCTCAGCTACGGCGCCAACCCGATCCTCAAGGGCGTGTCGTTCGAACTGAAGGCCGGCGAAGTCGTGTGCCTGCTCGGCGCGTCGGGCAGCGGCAAGACCACGCTGCTGCGTGCGGTGGCCGGCCTCGAACAGCCGTCGGACGGCCGCATCCAGCTCGACGACCGCGTGTTCTTCGACGGCGCGCGGCGCGTCGACCTGCCGGTCGAACAGCGCTCGCTCGGCCTCGTGTTCCAGTCGTACGCGCTGTGGCCGCACCGCACCGTCGCCGACAACGTCGGCTACGGCCTCAAGCTGCGCCGTGTCGCGCCGGCCGAACAGAAGCGCCGCGTGCAGACCGCGCTCGACCAGCTCGGCCTCGGCCATCTCGCGGAACGCTTTCCGCATCAGCTGTCGGGCGGCCAGCAGCAGCGCGTCGCGATTGCCCGTGCGCTCGTCTACAACCCGCCGGTGATCCTGCTCGACGAGCCGCTGTCGAACCTCGACGCGAAGCTGCGCGAGGAAGCGCGTGCGTGGCTGCGCGAGCTGATCGTGTCGCTCGGGCTGTCGGCGCTCTGCGTGACGCACGACCAGACCGAAGCGATGGCGATGTCCGACCGCATCCTGCTGCTGCGCAACGGCCGCATCGAGCAGGAAGGCACGCCGGCCGAGCTGTACGGCGCGCCGCGCTCGCTGTACACCGCCGAATTCATGGGCAGCAACAACCGGATCGACGCGCGCGTCGCCGCGATCGACGGCGAATGCGTGACGCTCGCCGGCGACGGCTGGGAGCTGCAGGCGCTTGCCCGCGACACGCTCGCGCCGGGCCAGGACGCCCAGGCCGTGATCCGCCTCGAACGCGTGCAGGTCGCCGACGGCCCGGGCGCGAACCGGCTCCAGGCCGACCTCGTCACGTCGATGTATCTCGGCGATCGCTGGGAGTACCTGTTCCATTGCGGCGAGATGCGCCTGCGTGCGTTCGGCCATGTACCGCGCGCGGCCGGCAAGCACTGGATCGAATTCCCGACCAACGACTGCTGGACGTTCGCGAAAGCGGGCTGACCCGATCGTGGCGGCCAGCGTGCCGCCGCCTGTCACTCCACGCAGCCGCCTTCCTGCCCGGCGGACGCTTCCCGGCGTCCGCCGCGGGCGATTGCGCGGTTGCGCGCCGTATCCGTTTCACCCAACCCACAAGAACCAAGGAGACACCGTCAATGAAGTCACGCGCAGAACGTTCGATTCGAACAGTAGTCCTCACCGGTTCAGCCGCGGCCGCCTGCCTCGCCGCGCCGGCCGCGCACGCGCAGTCGTCGGTCACGATGTACGGGATCATGGACGCCGGCATCGAATTCACGAACCATGCGGCACCACAAGGCGGCAATTCGGTCAAGCTGAAGTCGGGCAACAAGAACACGTCGCGCTGGGGCCTGCGCGGCGTCGAGGATCTCGGCGGCGGGCTGAAGGCCGTGTTCCGGCTCGAAAGCGGAATCGACCTCGCGAACGGCGCCTCGGACGACGGCCCCGACTCGATCTTCGCGCGCCGCGCGACGGTCGGTCTGAAAGGGAAATGGGGCGAGCTGTCGCTCGGCCGCAACTTCACCGTCACTTACGATTACATGCTGCCGTTCGACCCGATGGGTTACGCGCAGAACTACTCGTGGGCGACCTCGTCGATGGCGACCGGCGGCCGCAAGGACGGCCTGTTCACGCGCTCGTCGAACGCGGTGCGCTACGACGGCGAATTCAGCGGCTTCAAGTTCGGCGCGCTGTACGGGTTCGGCAACGTGCCGGGCAGCATGAAGACCAGCTCGAAATACGATTTCGCGGTGGGCTACGAGACGGGGCCATTCGCGGCGGTCGTCACGTTCGACCGGCAGAACGGCGCGGCCGACAGCGTCACGCCGGCCGATACAGTCAACTACATTCAGGGCATCCACGCGGGCCTGAGCTACGACTTCGGCAACCTGAAGACGATGGCCGGCTATCGCAACTATCGGCGCACGTTCCACACCACGGCCGCGAACCAGTTGAGCGACATGTATTGGCTCGGCGGGTCGTACCAGTTCACGCCGACGTTCTCGCTGATCGCGGCCGTCTATCACCAGAACATCAAGGGCGGCACGGATACCGATCCGACGCTGGTGTCGGTGCGTGCGCAGTACGCGCTGTCGAAGCGCACGGTGCTGTATGCGGCCGGGGCGTTCGCGATCGCGAAACACGACCAGAAGGTCGGCGTGTCGCGCGATTTCAACGGGTATGGCACCACGCAGGTCGGGGTGACGGCGGGGATTCAGCAGCGGTTTTGAAGCCGACGTGACGAGCGGCAGCGGTTGATCAGCCGCCCCGCCTGCTTTCCACGCTACGCGCGGCGGCATGACGGCGACCGGCCGAACGCTGCCGCGCAACTCGACGCTCACGCCGCATCCGGCCCGCTGCCTGGCGATGCGCTGCTCACTCGCCACGCATCGTGAACACCGGACGCACGACGCTGCTCGCATCGCCCCAGTGTTCACCGACCGCCGACAGCGGCACCGTGCGCGTGTCGATCGTGAGGCCCGCATCCCCGGCCGCCTCGAACACGCCGTGCACCGACGCCAGCAGGCGCGGCAACGGCACGCTGCCCAGGCCGCTGCCCATCAGCTCGATCGCGGTCGCGCGCAGCACGGCGCCCGGCAACAACACGTCCGCGCCGCTGATCGAGCCGATCTCCACGAAGCGCACCCGCTGTCCGCCAGGGGGCGCCTTCGCGGCGGCAACCAGCAGCGTCTGCGCGCTGGCGCCCCACAGATAATCGAGCACGACGTCCACGCCCGCGCGGAAATGCGGTTCGAGCGCCCGCGCCAGATGCACGTCGTCCTGCTGCAGCGACACCACCGCGTCCGCGCCGGCACTCAGCAACGCCTGCAGCGCGGCCGCGTTGCGGCCTGTCGCGATCACCTTCGCCGCGCCGAGATGCTTCGCGATCCGCACCGCGAGCCGCCCCGACGTCCCCGTTGCGCCGTTGACGAGCACCGTCTCGCCCGCGACGAACCCCGCGCGTTCGGTCAGCGCCGCCCACGACGACATCCCCGGAATCGCGATCGCCGCCGCCGTGACATCGTCGAGCGCGTCCGGCAGCGGCACGCACTGCGTATCGGGCGCGATCGTACGTTCGGCCATTGCGCCGAACGGCGCGGGCGCACCGAAGAAGTAGACGCGCCGACCATCTTCGAGACGCCCCACGCCGTCGACACCGACGACGAACGGATAACCGCCAACGGACGAATAATGCGTCCCCGCCGCACGCCCCTGCGCGATGCGGCTCAGCGCGGACGCCGTCACGTCGATCAGGCTGTGGCCCGGCATCGCGCCCGGCGGTTCGAACTCCGTATAAACCGGACGTTGTCCAGCGCCTTCAACGACTGCTGCTTTCATGGTGATTCCTTCAATTCTGGAGGGGTGGGCCTTTATCGGGCATCGAGCCATGCGCGCAGCGCGGGATCGCGTACTTCGAGCACGTCGAACAGGCCGAGCGCACGCAGCGCGGGCAATGCGTCGATCGCATCGGCCTCCGCGCGCGCCCTCTCGGCCGGCGCGGCGTTCGGATCGGTCAATACACGCGCATTGACCAGAAACGCGCCGACGGTCCCCTTGCGGATCGTCGTTCCGCCGGCATCGACTTGGTTGGCATGGTCGGGAAGCATCTGTTCGGCTCGCATCGCGTCTTGCTCCGGTTGTCATCGATGGACGCAGTGTAGGCGTGCGAAACCGGCCGATCTCCGGTATAACAGCCATTCGATACCGATATCCGGCCATGTCCGATCCGCTCCTGCCCGCCCGCTTCGTCACGTCCGACGACGGCCCGTTCGTGGTCGCCGCCGTCCTGTCGCAACGCGACCCGCGTATCACCGCGCCGCATTCGCATGCGCGCGGCCAGCTCGTCGGCGCGCTGAGCGGGCTGGTGACGATCGGCCTCGACGATCAGGAGTGGGTCGTGCCGGCGATCCATGCGATCTGGATTCCGCCGCATTGCCGGCATTCGCTGCGCTCGTTCGGGCCGATCGCCGGCTGGTCGGCGTTCGTCGCGGAAGCCCGCTGCGCGACGCTGCCGGCCACGCCGCGCGCGATCCGCACGACGCCGCTGCTGCGCGAAGCCGTGCAGCGTGCAGCGAGCTGGGGCGATGCCGATCTGGATGCCGCGCAGACCCGGATCGCCGACGTGATCCTCGATGAAATCGCGGCATCGGAAGCCGAGGCGCTGGGGCTGGTCCGGCCGCGAGACCCTCGGCTCGTGAAGATCACCGATGCGCTGGCTGCTGATCTCGCGAACGACCGGCGGCTCGAGGAATGGGCCGAATGGGCCGGCATCGGCGCGCGGACGATGAGCCGCCGCTTCGTCGCCGAAACGGGGCTGACGTTCGCGCAGTGGCGTCAGCAGGCCAGGCTGCTGCGGGCGCTGGAGCGCATTGCCGACGGCGTGCCGGTGACGACGATCGCGCTCGATCTCGGATACGACAACGTGAGCGCGTTCATCGACATGTTCCGGCGCGCGCTGGGGACGACGCCGGGGAAATACATGGAAACGGGAAGCCAAGCGCAGCGATAGGTGCGGCCATGCGCATGCATGAAGCCGCGCGGCGAAAAGCCGGCGGTCGGCACGGGAAAACCGCCCGCCGCCGCATCAATACGTGCCGTCGCCCTGCTTCACGGCGTCGTCGCCGTTTCGTTTGAACTGCGCGGCGAGCCGCTCCGCGCTCCGTGCCAGCAACGTCGTATCGACACCGACCGCGACGAACAACGCGCCCGCTTCCAGATAGCGCCGCGCGGCCGCTTCATCCGCGCTCAGGATGCCCGGCGCCTTGCCGGCCGCCTTGATCGCGCGGATCGCACCGTCGATCGCGGCCTGCACGTCCGGGTGCCCCGGATGGCCGAGATGGCCGAGATCGGCAGCAAGATCAGCCGGCCCGATGAACACGCCATCGACGCCGTCGACCCGCGCAATCGCATCGATCGCATCGAGCCCCGCGCGCGTCTCGACCTGCACGAGCACGGCCATCTCGTCGTTCGCGCGATGCAGGTACTCGCCGACGCGATTCCACCGCGACGCGCGCGCCAGCGCGCTGCCGACACCGCGCATCCCGTGCGGCGGATAACGCGTCGCGGCCACCGCCGCACGCGCCTCGTCCGCGCTCTGGACCATCGGCACGAGCAACGTCTGCGCGCCGAGATCGAGCACCTGCTTGACGATCACCGGATCGTTCCACGGCACGCGCACGACCGGATGCGACGGATACGGCGCGATCGCCTGCAGTTGCGCGAGGATCGTCGGGATCGTGTTCGGCGCATGTTCGCCGTCGATCAGCAACCAGTCGAAACCGGCGCCCGCGACCACTTCGGCGCTGTACGGATTCGCGAGGCCGAGCCACAGGCCGACCTGCGCGTCACCGCGCGCGAGCGCGGCCTTGAAGACATTCGACGGAATCTGCATCGTTCGCTCACCTCACTCGAAGTAGCACTGGATCGTCCCGAGCGGACCGTAGTCGACGCTGAACGTGTCGCCCGATCGCGCCGCGCAGGGCCGCGTAAACGACCCGCCGAGCACGATCTGCCCCGGCTCCAGCGCGACGTCGAAACGCGACAGCCGGTTCGCGAGCCACGCGACGCCGTTCGCCGGATGGTTCAGCACGCCGGCCGCGACGCCGGTTTCCTCGACCACGCCGTTGCGCGACATGATCGCCGCGACCCAGCGCAAATCGACGTCCTGCGGGCGCACCGGCCGGCCGCCGATCACGACGCCCGCGTTCGCCGCGTTGTCGGCGATCGTGTCGAACACCTTGCGCGGCCGCTTCGTATCGGGGTCGATCGACTGGCTGCGCGCGTCGATGATCTCGAGCGCCGGCACGACGTAATCGACGGCGTCGTACACGTCGAAGATCGTGCAGTTCGGCCCCGTGAGCCGCTTGCCCAGCACGAACGCGAGCTCGACCTCGACGCGCGGCACGATGAAGCGGCCGGTCGGGATCGTGCCGCCGTCGTCGAAGAACATGTCGTCGAGCAGCGCGCCGTAGTCGGGCTCGTCGATCTGCGACGTGTTCTGCATCGCCTTCGACGTGAGGCCGATCTTGTGCCCCTTCAGCGTGCGGCCTTCCGCGAGCTTGAGGGTCACCCACGCACGCTGGATCGCATACGCGTCGTCGATCGTGATGTCGGGATGGTCGAGCGAGATCTGGCGGATCTGCGTGCGTGCGCGCTCGGCGTCGTGCAGACGGTGCGCGAGCTGGTCGATGAGGGCGGGTTCGAGCATGGTCGGATCGGGAATGGGTTCAGCCGGCCCGCTTGTAGCGGGCGTGGATGTTGTTGTGCTTGTACGAGCCGCTTTCGCTGAACTCGGTCAGTTCCATCGACAGCGCGAGGTAGCGTTTCGCGTACAGCTCGGCGAAATGGGCCTTGATCGCATCGAACAGCGCGTCGCACGCCGCTTGTTTCGTTTCGTCGCTGCGGCCCGCGCCGATCTTCAGCGTCACGTGGACGAACGCGTCGTCCTCCGTGCCGTCCGCGACGCAATAGTCGTGCAGCTCGATCGCGCGCGAACGGATGCCGCCGGTCGGAAACACGCCGCCCTGCGCGATCAGCGTCGCGTTGATCGTGCGCAGCAGCGCGGGAATGCGGGCGTCGTCGCGGATGTTCGCGGTGTATTCGACGACGATGTGTGGCATGGCAACTCTCCAGTCGGATTCGAAGGCGTGGCGGGCGGCAACGCTCAGGGCAGCGGGAAGATCGCGTTGATCTGCCCGGTGCCGGAACTCGCGAAATAGTCGGTGACGATCTCGACCGGCTTGTCGTAGCGATCCCAGCCGAGCAGCCCGAGCAGCATCGCCGTGTCGTGCATGCCGCCTTCGCCGTGGCAATGCACGTTGTATTCGGGCAGCATCGCGCAGAAGGTCTTGAAATCGCCCTGCTTCCACAGCTCGACCACGCGCAGGTCGACCTGCCGGAAGAATTCGCGGCTGATCTGGTGAATCGATTCCTCGGGGCTGCCGTTGTCGTTGAAGCGGTGCGACAGCGAGCCACTCGCGAGGAACGCGACGTTCGAATCGCTCTTCTCGATCGCCTCGAGCAGCGCCTCGCCGAAGCGCCGGCTTTCGTCGAGCTGATGCCACATGCACCAGCCGGCAATCGACACGACCTTGAAGTGCTGGTCGCCGTTCATGTAGCGCATCGGCACGAGCGTGCCGTATTCGAGCTCGAGGCTGTCGATTTCGTGCGCACGCGTCGCGACGCCGCGCTCGGTGGCCGTTTCCGCGATCAGCCGGCCGAGCGCCGGGTTGCCCGGATACGCGTACTGCATGTCGCGGATGAAATGCGGCAGCTCGTTGCTCGTATAGGTGCCCGCGAACCGCGCATTGCAGTTCACGTGATAGCCGGCGTTGACGAGCCAGTGCACGTCCGACACGACGATCGTGTCGACGCCGAGCGCGCGGCAGCGCTCGCCGATCAGCTGGTGGCCGCGGATCGCCGCTTCACGGCAGCCGTGATGCTTGCCGGGCAGTTCCGACAGGTACATCGACGGCACGTGCGTGATCTTCGCGGCGAGGGACAGTTTGCCCATCGTTCAAGTCTCCCTATCGTTCTTGCGACAAAACGGCCGGCGCCCGTCACACGCCCCAGCGCGGAACGTGATGCGAACCCATCGAGATGCACACGTTCTTGATCTCCGCGAACACCTCGAAACTGTACTCGCCGCCCTCGCGCCCGGTGCCCGATTCCTTCACGCCGCCGAACGGCTGGCGCAGGTCGCGCACGTTCTGGCTGTTCACGAACACCATCCCGGCCTCGATGCCGCGCGCGAGCCGATGCACCTTGCCCACGTCCTGCGTCCAGATGTACGACGCCAGGCCGTACGCCGTGTCGTTCGCGAGCCGCAGCCCGTCGTCTTCGTCGTCGAACGGGATGATGCACGCGACCGGCCCGAAGATTTCTTCCTGCGCGATGCGCATCCGGTTGTCGACGTCGGCGAACACGGTCGGCCGCACGAAATTGCCGTTGCGCAGATGCTCGGGCAGCCCGGCCGGCTTGTCCGCGCCGCCCGCGACCACGCGCGCGCCTTCCTGCTCGCCGATGCGGATATAGCCCGTCACCTTCTCCCAGTGCTGGCGCGTGATCATCGCGCCGAGATTCGTGCCCGGATCGGTCGGATCGCCGACCACCAGGTTGTTCGCGCGGCGCGCGAATTCCTGCACGAAGCGGTCGTAGATCGTGCGCTGCACGAAGATCCGCGAGCCCGCGGTGCAGCGTTCGCCGTTGATCGAGAAGATCGTGAACAGCGACGCGTCGAGCGCGCGGTCGAAATCGGCGTCGTCGAAAATCAGCACGGGCGACTTGCCGCCGAGTTCCATCGAATACTTCTTGAGGCCCGCGCGCTCCATGATCCGCTTGCCGGTGACCGTGCCGCCGGTAAACGACACCGCGCGCACGTCCGGATGCCGCACGAGCGCATCGCCGGCCGTCGCGCCGTAACCCTGCACGACGTTCAGCACGCCCGGCGGGATACCCGCTTCGAGCGCGAGCCGGCCGAGCTGGTCGGCCGTCAGCGGCGACAGCTCCGACATCTTCAGCACGGCCGTGTTGCCGAGCGCGAGGCACGGCGCCGTCTTCCACGTGGCGGTCATGAACGGCACGTTCCACGGCGACACCAGCGCGCACACGCCGACCGGCTGGTACAGCGTGTAGTTCAGCATCTGGTCGTCGACCGGATAGGTGCGGCCGTTCATCTGCACGCACACTTCGGCGAAGAAGTTGAAGTTCTCGGACGCGCGCGGAATCAGCTGCTTGCTCGTCTGCGCGATCGGCAGGCCGGTATCCTGCGTTTCCAGCGCGGCGAGCATCGGCACGTTCTTCTCGATCAGCTCGCCGAGCTTGCGCATCAGCTTCGCGCGCTCCTTCGCCGGCGTGTTCGCCCATTTGGGGAACGCTTCCTTCGCCGCGCGCACGGCCGCATCGACCTCGGCCTCGCCGCCCGACGCGACGTCGGTGATGACGTCGCCCGTCGCCGGGTTCAGCGTCGTGAAGGTTTCGCGGCTCTCCACTTCGCGGCCGCCGATCCAGTGCTTGATGGTCATGTGCTCTCCTTCCTTGGGCGACGGGCTCAGCCGGCGCGATAGTAGTCTGCCTCGCCGACGATCGTGTTCACGAGCCGGCCGATTCCTTCGATTTCGGTCACGACCTCGTCGCCCGGCTGCGTGTCCGCCAGCCCCTCGGGCGTGCCGGTCAGGATCAGGTCGCCCGGCGAGAGCGTCATGAAGCTGCTGATGTGCTCGATCAGCGCCGGCACGTCGAACACCATGTCGCGCGTGCTGCCGCGCTGCGTCTCCCGGCCGTTCACCGTCGTGCGCAGCGTCAGGTCGCCCGCGTCGCCGATCTCGTCGCGGCTGACGAACCACGGCCCGAGCGGCGTGCAGGTGTCGCGGTTCTTCACGCGCAGGTTCGGGCGGTAGTAGTTCTCGAGATAGTCGCGGATCGCGTAGTCGTTCGCGACCGTATAGCCGGCCACGTAGTCGATGGCCTGCGCGCGGCTCACGTGGCGCGCGGGCCGGCCGATCACGACGGCCAGTTCGCACTCGTAGTGCATGTGCGTGGCGTCCGCGGGGCGCACGGTCAGCGACCGGTGACCGACGAACGTATTCGGCCCCTTCAGGAAAATCAGCGGCTCGCTCGGCGCGTTGAACGCGAGCTCCTTCGCATGGTCGGCGTAGTTCAGGCCGAGCGCGAACGTCGTGCGCGGCGCGACGGGCGGCAGCCACGCCACCGCGTCCTCGGCCACCACGCGGCCCGTATCGAGGCGGATCGCGCCGTCGCCGGCCGGTTCGGCCGCATGCAGTGCGCCGTTGTAGATCACGCGCGCCGTCTTCATCGCGCTTCCTCCGCGATCAGCGTATGCCTCAACGTGCCGATGCCGGCCGCGGCGATCTCGATCGTGCTGCCCGCACGGGCATGCGGTGCGCCGCCCGCGACGCCGAGCAACAGCACGTCGCCCGCGTCGAACGACATGAAGGCCGTCACGTCGGCGATCAGCGCGCGCACCGGGCGAATCAGCGTCGCGGTCGACGCGGATGCCGCCACTTCGCCGTCGATCCACACCGTCAGGCCGATCGCGTCGACATCGGCGAGCGCGGCGGCCGGCACGATCGTGGGCCCAAGCGGGCAGAAGCCGTCGCGGCACTTGAAGCGCACGGCCGGACGGTAGTAATCGGGATGCGGCACCGACACGTCGCTCGCGAGCGTGAAGCCGTGCACGTAGTCGAGCGCCCGCGCGGCCGGCACGCGCGTCGCGCGCCGCGCGAACACGACGGCCACCGACGCGCCGATCTCCAGCGTGTCGACACCGGCCGGCACGATCACGGCGGCGCCGTCGGCTGCATGCGTGTTGGCGGATTTGATGTACAGGATCGGCGCCTGCGGCGGGCGGCCGTAAGGCGGTGCGTTCACCGCATCGCCGAGCGCGTCGAGCGCCGCGCGCTCGTTGAGCAAGGCCCCGTAGACGGTACCGATGGCGACCGGCAACGGCGGCGCCGCGGCGGTCGTGCAAGACAGCTCCATGCGTCATTCCCCTGCCGCGCGTCGCGGCGCATCGTCAATAGTTAATATCTTAAGTAAACAATCGAGTGGTGGCAACCTCGATTACCCTGAGATGCGAAATTCATCAGCTTCGGCTGTTAAGATTGATGCGTCCCCGTCCTCTGCTCATCCCGATGAACCGTACGCTCGACCATCGCAACCTGGCCATGCTGCTGCTCGAGGCCCGCGAAACGCTGATGGGTCTGTTTCGCCCCATTCTCAAGGAATTTTCGCTGACCGAACAGCAATGGCGGATCATCCGCGTGCTCGACGGCGAACCGACGGAGGCGCTCGAAGCCGGACAGATCGCGAAACGCTGCTGCATCCTGAGCCCGAGCCTGACTGGCGTGCTGGAGCGGATGGAGCGCGACGGCCTGATCACGCGCACGCGCGCGCAGGAGGATCAGCGCCGGCTGCTGGTCAGCCTGACGCCGCAAAGCAGGAAACTGGTGACGGAGATCGGGCCGCGCATCGACGCGCAATATCGTCAGCTCGAGTCGCGGTTCGGCCAGGACGGCCTGGAAGACATCTACCGCGCGCTCGACCGGCTCATCGAGCTCGGCAGCCAGGCGTAAAGACGGCGCCCGCGCCCGCCACGCGCGGGAGCGGACGCCGCCGGTGCGACGCGGGCGGTCAGCGGGCGATCAGTAT
>NZ_BCPP01000031.1:0-17515 GCF_016586125.1 Burkholderia sp. E168m23 | reverse complement strand
GCCGGCGCGCAAACCGCGCTGGCCCTCGCGCAGGCACACGATTGCCGCTTCGCGATCCTCGCCGACGGCAGCCCGTCGTGCGGCAGCACGTTCATTTACGACGGAAGTTTCGCGAGCCGGCGGCAGGCGGGCGCCGGCGTCACCGCGGCGCTGCTGCGCGAGCATGGCATCGAGGTATTCGCGGACACCGAGATCGACGCGCTCGACGCGCGCCTCAGGCAACTGTCGCAGGCCGGTTAACGACGATGGGCGGCACGAGACACCTCGTGCCGCCCATCGTGGCGGATACAGCACAGCGGTGAAGCGGCGCATATCCGGCCGCTTCACCGCATCGCGCCGGTCACACGCGTTCGATCGCGATCGCGATGCCCTGACCGACGCCGATGCACATCGTGCACAGCGCGAAGCGACCGTTCGTGCGATGCAGCTGGTACATCGCGGTCGTCACGAGGCGCGCACCCGATGCGCCGAGCGGGTGGCCAAGCGCGATCGCGCCGCCGTTCGGGTTCACGCGGGGATCGTCATCGGCCACGCCGAGCATGCGCAGCACGGCGAGACCTTGCGACGCGAACGCCTCGTTCAGTTCGATCACGTCGAACTGGTCGATCGTCATGCCGAGCCGCGCGAGCAGCTTCTGCGTGGCCGGCGCCGGGCCGATGCCCATCACGCGCGGCGCGACGCCGGCCGTCGCGATCCCCAGCACGCGGGCACGCGGCGTCAGGCCGAAGCGCTTCGCGGTTGCTTCGTTCGCCAGCAGCAGTGCGGCGGCGCCGTCGTTCACGCCCGACGCGTTGCCGGCCGTGACCGAGCCATCCGGGCGCACGACGCCCTTCAGCTTCGCGAGCGCTTCGAGCGACGTTTCGCGCGGATGCTCGTCGCGCGACACGACCACCGGGTCGCCCTTCTTCTGCGCAATCGTGACCGACACGATTTCTTCGGCCAGCGTACCGTCCTGCTGCGCCCGCGCGGCTTTCTGCTGGCTGCGCAGCGCGAACAGGTCCTGATCCGCGCGGCTGACGTTGTAGTCGACCGCGACGTTCTCCGCGGTTTCCGGCATCGAATCGACGCCGTGCAGCTGTTTCATCAACGGATTGACGAAGCGCCAGCCGATCGTCGTGTCGTAGATGTCGGCCTGGCGCGCGAACGCGCTCGCGGCCTTGCCCATCACGAACGGCGCGCGCGTCATGCTCTCGACGCCGCCCGCAACCATCAACGCGGCTTCGCCCGACTTGATCGCGCGTGCGGCCACGCCGACCGCATCCATGCCGGAACCGCACAGGCGGTTGATCGTCGAACCCGGCACGCCCTCCGGCAAACCCGCGAGCAGCGCCGACATGCGCGCGACGTTGCGGTTGTCCTCGCCGGCCTGGTTCGCGCAGCCGTAGATCACGTCGTCGATCGCCGTCCAGTCGACGTCGCGATTGCGCTCGACGAGCGCCTTGAGCGGCACCGCGCCCAGATCGTCGGCGCGCACGCCGGACAGTGCACCGCCGTAACGCCCGATCGGCGTACGGATCGCATCACACAGAAAAGCTTCGGTCATCAGTGTCTCCGGTCCCGTGAAAGGCGGGGAAATGAATAGGGCGCGCCCCTTGCATTGCCCGCCGGGATGCGCTTGGATGTTCTACATACGAACATAAGATCGTGTATCGAACGTTCAACGCATCATAGGGAGTGCGGGGACGACCTGTCAAGGGCACGGCCCGCCGGGAGGTTGGCGTGTCGGGCCCCATGCGCTATCTTCTCGGCTGCACGACATTCCAGGCGCTCATGACAACCGACGATATTCAGACGAAACCCGGCGACTCCTATGTACAGTCGTTCGCGCGCGGCCTCGCGGTGATCCGCGCGTTCGACGCGGCGCGCCCGGAGCAGACGCTCACCGAGGTGGCATCGGCCACCGGCCTCACGCGCGCGGGGGCCCGCCGGATTTTGCTCACGCTGCAGACGCTCGGCTACGTCGAGGCCGACGGCCGGCTGTTCCGGCTCACGCCGAAGATCCTCGAGCTCGGCTTCGCGTATCTCACCTCGATGCCGTTCTGGAATCTCGCCGATCCGGTGATGGAGCAACTGTCCGCGCAGATCCACGAAAGCTGCTCGGCCGCGGTGCTCGACCGCACCGAGATCGTCTACGTGCTGCGCGTGCCGACCCGCAAGATCATGACGATCAACCTGTCGATCGGCAGCCGGCTGCCCGCGTACTGCACGTCGATGGGCCGCGTGCTGCTGTCCGCGCTCGACGATGCGGCGCTCGATGAAACGCTCGCGCAGAGCACCATCCGCGCGCATACGCCGCGCACGATCACCGACCTCGGCGAACTGAAGGCGGCGATCGCGCAGGTGCGTCAGCAGGGCTGGGCCGTGGTCGATCAGGAACTCGAAGTGGGGCTGATGTCGCTATCCGCGCCGATCCGCAACCGGCGCGGGCAGGTCATCGCCGCGATGAACATCAGCGGCAACGCGCAGCGGCATACCGCGAAGCAGATGGTGAAGGAGTTTCTCGGGCCGCTGCAGCAGGCCGCGCAGACGGTATCGGAGCTGGTGGCGCGGCGCGGTTGAGCGCCGGGCGAGATCGTCATTTCGGTGACGCGACAAAGCGCCCAATAAAAAGACGGGCGGCACAAGGCCGCCCGCTCAAACTCTGATCTCTGCAACGTTCTTCTCACGGAACACGGAGCGCACTCCGCGTCGCACAATTTAGTGATGCGCTCCAACACGGTCAATCTGACGAGAACGAAATTGCATCGCGTCGGCAGGACACCGCCCCGCTCACGCGCCCAGCAGCATCCCCTTTCGCACCGGCACCATGCCCGTCACGCGGCCGAGCGGCGCGCCGGCCGTTACGAAACGGATCGCGCGGCGCATGTAGAACACGCCATCGGTCGCGCTCGAGATCGTCGTGATCGCGTCCGTCAGCGGATCGACGATGTCGAACAGCGGATCGCCCGCACGGATCGTCGCGCCGATCGCCGCGCGGTGCACAAGGATTCCGCTCACCGGCGCATAAAACTGTTCGCTGCCCGCGAGCGGCGTGGCCGGTGCGGCCAGCGGCGGCAGCGGCGCACGTTCGCCGCGCACCGCGCCGCACCACACCAGATAGTCGACGAGCGCGTCGGCGTCGCGTTGCGCGTATTCGTACGTCACGTCGCGCTGACCCCGACACTCGACCGTCACGGCCACGGTGCCGGCCGCCATCGGCGTGCCGTCCGGCAAATGCGCGCGCAGCTGCGACCACAGCAAGTGATGCGCATCGTCGAACGCATGGCCGCCCGAATCCTCGGCGAGCAGCGACACCTCGGCGCCGAGATACCGCGCGAGCGGCTCGACGTCCGGCCACGCGGTATCGCTCGTGTACACGTGCATCACCGCTTCGAGCGAGCAATGCAGGTCGATCACCACATCGGCGTCGTGCGACAACTTCAGCAGCGCCAGTTGCAGCGCATCGAACTCGGTGCGCGGCGCGATTTCATCGAGCGCCGCGCCGACGCATTCACGCACGATCGCGCGATTGCGTGCGCCGTCGTCGCCGAGCCGGTCGCGCGCACGCGCGGCGATCTCCGCGAGCGGCAGGAAGCCGCGATTGAAGTTGCGCCCGCTCGCGAGGTCGAAACGGCCGATGAACTGCCCGAGCAGATGATGATTGAGGCCGACCGGGTTCGACACCGGCACGAGCACGATTTCGGCCGCGAGCCGGCCTTCGGCGTCGAGCTGCGCGAGGCGCTGCTTGAGCACGAACGCCGCGAGCATCGCGGGCGTCTCGTCCGCGTGCAGCGCGGCCTGCAGGTAGATCTTGCGGCCGCTGCCGGCCGGCCCGAAATGAAAGCTCGTCAGCGTGCGCTGCGTGCCGATCGACGGCGACAGGAGCGGCGTGGTGCGAATCTGCATCGATGGTCTCGAATGGATGAAAGCGGGGAATCGGGCGAACGGGCCGGCGCGGCGCTCAGTCGCCGTACGGATTGAAATCGAAATACTGCTTCGCGATCCGGTCGTACGTACCGTCCTTCAGCATCGACGCGATCGCGCCGTCGATCGACGCCTTCAGCGCGGTATCCGACTGCCGCATGCCGATGCCGACGCCGCGATCGCCCATGTCGAGCGGCGCGCCGACGAATGCGAAACCCTTGCCGCGCGGCTGGCGCAGGAACCCGTAGTCGGCTTCCACGGTGCCGAGCAGCGCCGCGTCGAGGCGGCCGTTCACGAGATCGGCGAACACGTCGTCCTGGCTCTTGTACGGCACCACGCCGACGCCGGCCGGCGCCCAGTGCGCGAGCGCCCACGATTCGAATTGCGTGCCCGACTGCACGCCGACGCGCTTGCCGGCCAGCGACGCCGCCGTGCCGTCGAGCCCGCTGCCGGGCCGCGCGACGAGCCGCGACTTGAAGCGGAACAGCTTCGACGAGAACAGGATCTGCTTCTCGCGCTTCGCGGTGATCGCCATCGACGACAGGATCGCGTCGATCTTGCGCGCCTGCAGCGCGGGGATCATCCCGGAGAATTCGAGCTCGACCCACTGGCAGCGCAACTGCGCGCGGCGGCAGATCTCGTTGCCGAGATCGACGTCGAAGCCCTTCAGGCTGCCGTCGGGCGCCTTCGCGTCCATCGGCGGATAGGTCGGGTCGATGCCGAGCCGCACCACGTGCGCGTCGAGCGCATATGCGGACGTGGCCGCCAGGCCAATGCACAGGAAAACGAGCGGGACGAGGAAACGTTTCATGGTCGACGACGGGCAGGAAGAGGAACGAACGGCATGAGCCGGACTGCCTGCGATCGTAGGGGCCGCGCGCGGCCGCCGGAACCATCGGCTGGCTTATCATGATCGGTATTTCCGATCACCGGCCTCGCTGCTTCCCATGGCGTTCACGCTGTCCCAGCTCCGCATCTTCCAGGCCGTCGTCGAGCACGGCAGCCTGCGCGCGGCCGCCCGCGCGCTCGATCTCGCGCAAAGCGGCGTCACGCAGCAACTGCAGGGCCTCGAGGCGACGCTCGGCGCGACGCTGTTCACGCGCACCAACCGCGGGATCGTGCCGACGGCCGTCGGCCAGCGGCTGCTCGCGCGTTCCGGTTCGATCCTCGGCGAATGCGAGCAGGTCGAGCGGGAAATCCGTCAGTTGAGCGGTGCCTACGAAGGCACCGTCACGCTCGGCCTCGTGACCGAGCCGCTGATCGACGCGTTCGCGCCGGTGCTGACCGCGTTCCGCGCGCGCTTCGACAAGGTGGACGTGCACCTGCGCACCGGCACGTCGCGGATGATGATCGGCTGGCTGCGCGAGAGTGCGGTCGATTTCGCGATCGCGCTGGTCGCGAAGCAGACCGACACGACCGATCTCGCGGTCACGCCGCTGCGCACGTCGGCGCCGGTGGTCGTCTGCCGCAACGGGCATCCGGCGATGCACGCGCAATCGCTCGCCGAGCTGGGCGACTACGGATGGGTGTCGACGCGCTCGCCGAACCTGAGCGCCGACCCGGTCGTCAACCGGCTGCTCGCGTACTTCGATACGCACGGCCAGCCGCCGCCGAAGATTCTGGCGACCGTCGAAGGAATGTTCGAGACGCTGCAGATCGTCACGCAGACCGATTCCCTCGCGCTCGAAACCGAAGCGATCACGCGGCACGGGCCGTTCGCCGGCGCGCTCGTGAAGGTGCCGGTGCGCGAGCAGGCCGAAGCGCAGGACATCTGCCTGCTGCAGCGCGCGGCCGTGCCGCTGACGCCCGCCGCGCAGGAACTCGCGACGATGCTCGCGTCGTATTTACGGGTGGTGCGCGGGCGGTAAGGCCACCCGCCTCGCACGTCAGTCCAGCGATTCCCGCGCCGTCTCGCGCAGCATCGCGACCGCGATCAGCGACAGCACCACGCACGCGGCCACGTAGCCGGCCGGCGCGAGCTTGCTGCCGGTCGTCTTCACGAGCCAGGTCGCGATCAGCTGCGCGGTGCCGCCGAAGATCGTCACCGCGAGCGCATACGCGATCGAGATGCCCGTCGCACGCACGTGGCGCGGCAGCGACTCGCACATCAGCGCCATTTCCGATGCCGAGCCGAGCGAATAGAACAGCAGCATCAGCGCGGTCAGCGGCAGGATCACCGACAGCGTCGGATGATGGTTCATCAGCCAGAACGCCGGGAACAGCAGCGCGACCAGCACGCCGCGGCCGACGAAGATCGGCAGGCGGCGGCTGCCGAGCTGGTCCGACAGCCAGCCGAACAGCGGGCATGTGACCAGCATCACGCAGCCCGACGCGACGCCGACGAACATCGACAGCTTCATCGGCAGGCCGAGCGTATGGATCGCGTAGGTCGGCATGTAGAAGGTGAGGATGTAGGTCGACACCGTGCCGCCCATCACCGTGAGCATCAGCAGCAACACCGTGCGTGTGTGCTTCGAGAACAGCTCGCGCAGCACGCCGCGTTCGATGCCGTGATGGCGGTCTCCGGGCGCGTCGTCCGCGAGCCGGCGGCGCAGATACATCCCGACCGGCGCGATCAGCACGCCGACGAGAAACGGCAGCCGCCAGCCCCAGCCTTCCAGCGCGTCCTTCGTCATCGTGTTGGACAGCAACGCCGCGAACCCTGAACCCATCAGCGCGGCGCCGCCCTGCGTCGCGAGCTGCCAGCTCGCGCGGAACCCACGGCGCGACGTGCCGCCCTGTTCGAGCAGCGTCGACGTCGCCGCGCCGAATTCGCCGCCCTGCGAGAAACCCTGCAGCAAGCGCGCGAACACGACGAGCAGCGGCGCGGCGACGCCCACCTGCGCATAGGTCGGCGCGATCGCGATCAGGCCGGTGCCGAGCGCCATCAGCATGATCGTCAGGTTCAGCGCGGCCTTGCGCCCCTTGCGGTCCGCGTAGACGCCGAGCACGACGCTGCCGAGCGGCCGCGTGAAGAAGCCGGCGGCGAACGTCGCGACCGACAGCAGCAACGACGTGGTCGGGTCGCTCGACGGGAAGAACAGCTTGCCGATCAGCACCGCGAAGAAGCCGTACACGGTGAAATCGAAGAATTCCAGCCAGTTGCCGATCACGGCCGCGGCGATCGCGCCGCGCCGCGTGACGGCAGGCGCGCCCGGCGCGCCGGTGTCGGCGGCCTCCGCCGACGCGGGGTGCAGCGCGAGATGATCTTTCTGCATCGCTATCCTCTCCTGTCAATGCGGCCGGAAGCGCCGGCCGCCCGCCGCCGCCGCGATTACTGTCCGAGGTAACGCTCGACGAGGCGCGTCCAGAACGCCGCGCCGATCGGCAGGTTGCGATCGTTGAAGTCGTATTTCGGGTTGTGCACCATGCAGCCGTCCTCGCCTTCGCCGTTGCCGAGCCGCACGAACGAGCCCGGCCGCTGCTGCAGCATGAACGCGAAATCCTCGCTGCCCATCAGCAGGTCGGTCTGCTCGACCACGTGCGCATCGCCGACGAGTTCGCGCGCGACCTGCGCGGCGAAATCCGTTTCGGCATCCGTATTGACGACGACCGGATAGCCTTCGATGTACTCGACGTTCGCGCTCGCGCCGTAGCTCGCGGCCTGCGTTTCGGCCAGCTCGGTGATGCGGCGCTTGAGCAGCGCGCGCACTTCCGGGCTGAACGACCGTACGCTGAGTTCGAGGCGCGCGCCGTTCGGAATCACGTTGTTCGCGGTGCCCGCGTGCATCGAGCCGACCGTGACGACCGCCGGCTGCGACGGGTCGACGTTGCGCGCGACGATCGTCTGCAGCGCCATCACGATGCTCGCCGCGACGACGACCGGATCGACTGTCAGGTGCGGCCGAGCCGCGTGGCCGCCGACGCCCTCGATCGTGATGATCGCCTTGTCGCCGGCCGACATGAACGGGCCGCGCCGCGTGAGGAACACGCCGGGCGCCGCGCCCGGATGGTTGTGCATGCCGAACACGGCATCGCACGGGAAGCGCTCGAACAGGCCGTCGTCGATCATCTTCTTCGCGCCGCTGTCGACGCCGTGCTCTTCCGCCGGCTGGAAATACAGGTGGACGGTGCCCGAGAAGTTGCGCGTCTTCGCGAGATGCTGCGCGGCGCCCAGCAGCATCGTCGTGTGGCCATCGTGGCCGCACGCGTGCATCTTGCCGTGCGTGCCGCTCGCATACGGCAGGCCGGTCGCCTCGACGATCGGCAGCGCATCCATGTCGGCGCGAATGCCGATGCTGCGCGTGCCGTCGCCCACCCGCAACGTGCCGACCACGCCCGTCTTGCCGACCCCGCGCGTCACCTGCCAGCCCCATTGCTCGAGCTTGTCCGCGACGAGCGCGGCCGTGTCGTGCTCTTCGTACGCGAGCTCGGGATGATGGTGGATGTGGTGGCGGATCTCGCGCAGCCCGCCGGCGGCGGGCATCAGATCCTCGACTTCGGTGAAGCGGGTATTGGGGGTATCGGTGGTCATCAAGGGGCTCCTGCTGATTGTCAGCGTGTCTCGCACGCGGCGTTTGCATGCGGGAAAGCGAGCCACTATAGCCAGCCGATATCGGTTCAAGAAGATGCGGAATTTTTCACCGTGATAAGTGTTTTTAATCAGGGTTAGTACGGATGCGCCGGTCCGGCTTGTAGTTTTCGATTGGGTACCCGCTACTGCGGCGTAAGACTACTTCTTGATTGCACTCAACTGCCGATCGAAGTCCGCGGGATCGAAGTAGTCTCGCCAAACCGTGATTCGATCATCGACGATGGTCAGGGTACCCATCACGGGAAGCGTGATTTTTCCGCCTGATTCGTGTTGAAAGACGTCGATCCGCTCATTGAGGACGACGTTTCCCGCTGCGGCGATATGGGTCACCGTCCAGTCGACCTTGAACGTCGTACCGATCCCGAAGTCGCCGTGGAATTGGCGAACATTGTCCCGTCCAACGATGTCGGGGAACGGAACGTTGTCGTAGAGGACATCATCGGAGAGCATCGACAGCGCGTCGTCGATGCGGTTTTCGGTCCAAAGCGAAAAGAATCGAAGCGCCACGGCCAAAACATCGGTAGTCATCTCGGCTCCTCAAAATGGGGGGGAAAAGCAGGCGCGGGACATCGCGCACCAGCAGGTGCGCGATGTCCCGCCAGTCTTATTCTTGAACGAATGCCAGCAGTTCCGCGTTCAAGACACTCGCGTTGACGGTCAACATCCCATGGGAGAAGCCCGGGAACGTTTTCAGCTTGCCGTTCTTCAACAGTTTGATCGCCTTGAGCGCCGCGTCCTTGTACGGGACGATCTGGTCATCCTCGCCGTGAAGCACCAGCGTCGGCACGCCGATCAACTGGAGATCTTCGGTCTGGTCCGTTTCCGAAAACGCCTTGATACCCTCGTAGTGGGCTTGCGCGCTACCCATCATTCCCTGGCGCCACCAGTTCTGAATCACGCCCTGATGAACGGTCGCGTCAGGACGATTGAACCCGTAGAACGGGCCCGCGGGCACGTCTACGAAGAACTGCGCGCGATTTTCAGCGAGCCCCTTGCGTAGCCCGTCGAAGACATCCAGCGGCAGGCCTTCGGGATTCGATGGCGTCTTCAGCATCAGCGGCGTCACGGCGCTCACGAGAATGGCCTTTGCGACACGCCCCGTCGGCTCGCCGTGCCTCGCAACATAGCGCGCCACTTCGCCCCCGCCGGTGGAATGGCCGATATGCACGGCATGCCTGAGGTCCAGTGTCTCGACGAGCGCAAACGCGTCCGCTGCGTAATGATCCATGTCGTGACCTTCTGCGACCTGCGACGAGCGCCCGTGTCCGCGCCGGTCGTGGGCAATAACGCGATACCCGTTCGCCAGGAAGAAGAGCATCTGGGTATCCCAGTCATCCGCGGAGAGCGGCCAGCCGTGATGGAACACGATCGGCTGAGCGTCCCGGGGGCCCCAGTCTTTATAGAAAATGTCTACGCCGTCCCGCGTGGTAATGAATGACATGATCGTGTTCCTTTCGTACGGTTGCAGGGAAGTAACGGGTGCTGCGGAAGTCGTCGTCGCGGCCCGCGCGATCTCGCAGGGTGGTCGCCGGAATGCGGCCGGCAGGCGAAAAGCACGCCCGCGGGTGCCGTCCGATCTCGAGCCGCCTCAGGAAGGAGTGGTTACGTCGACGCCGCGAACGGGTAATCGATGTAGCCCTGCGCGTCTTGCGTGAACCATGTGGCCGGGTCGTCTGACGCGAGCGGAATCGCTTCGGCCAGACGCCGAGGGAAGTCCGGATTGGAAATGAACGGGCGCCCGAACGTAACGGCGTCGGCGACGCCCGCATCGAGTTCTGCCTGAGCTCGAGTGGCGTCGAAATCCGAGTTGAGCACCAGCGGTCCTTTGAAAGCCGGTCGAATTTTCGCCGCGAGCGGGTCGAGGTACCCGACGCCGAAACTGCCGTTCAGCGGAGGCTCGCGCAGTTCCAGGAACCCGATCCCTACCGCGGACAGCGCCTCGGCGGCCGCGATAAACAACGGCAAGGGATCGCTGTCGCGCACGCCCTGCGTTTCGCCGTTCGGAGACAGGCGGACGCTGGTACGGCCGGGACCCGCTACATCCGCGACAGCCCGGGTTGCCTGGATGAGCAGCCGGAGCCGATTCGAGATCGATCCGCCATACGCGTCGCCGCGGAAGTTGGCACTGTCTCGCAGGAATTGATCGATCAGATAACCGTTCGACGCATGCAACTGTACGCCGTCGAAGCCAGCCTGCAGCGCATTTCGTGCCGCGGCGGCGAACTGCTCGATGATCGCGGGAATTTCTTTTGTCTCGAGTGCGCGTGCCTGCGTGTAGGGCTGCTTGCCCGAGTAGGTATGAGCGTGGCCGGGCGCCGTCGTCTCGGACGAGGAGACAGGCGGTGCGTCATCCAGAAAGCTCGGATGCACGACTCGCCCCATATGCCACAGCTGCGCAATGATGCGGCCGCCCGCTTCGTGCACGGCATCGGTCACCGTGCGCCAGCCGGCAATTTGCGCAGCTGTCCACAGCCCGGTGGCGTAAGGCCATCCCAGGCCCTGCCGGGAGATGCCGATCGCCTCCGAGATGATCAGCCCCGCGGAGGCACGCTGACTGTAATAGTCCGCCATCATCGCGGTCGGTACGTGTTCGCGCGTTCCCCGCGCACGCGTCATCGGCGCCATGAGGATACGGTTGGGCACTTCAATCGCACCGAGTCGCAAGGGATCAAACAGCGTAGGCACCCCAACCTCCTTCTTGTTTTCGCCAACGTGGAAATGCCGGCAACGCTTCACCCAGTTCAGACGAGGCGAGCGCCGCCGTCGACATGAATCGTCTCGCCGTTCATCGATCCATTGCTCATGAGGAACACCACTGCCGCGCCCACTTCTTCGGCGGTTCCCAACCGATGCAACGGCAATTTGTCTTTCAATGCGTTGACGTACGCGTCACGACCTTCGCCGAGCGTGCGAGCGAGCAACGGCGTGTCGGTGGTGCCGGGCGAAACGGTGTTGACACGGCGAGGCGCAAGTTCCAGAACCAGCCCTCTGGCCAGCGCCTCCATCGCGGCCGATGCCGACGCAAGAATGGCGGTGCCATAGGCATTGGGTCGGTCGGCCAACACGCCGGAAATAAACGTGACGGAGGCATCGGCCGCCAGGCGGTCACCCAGCGCGCGCAAAGTATGGACGGCGGCCCAAACGCGCTCGTCGAACGCCCGCCGCAGATAGTCGACATCCGCGTCGAGTACCTTGCCTGCCACGAAGGTTCCCGCGAGGAGAACGAGATGGTCGACGTGAGCGATGTCGGCCAGTGCCGAGACGATGGTTTCCGGCCGGGTCACGTCGGCGCTCCGCCAACCCGCGAATCCATTCTCGATGGCGACCTGTTCGGCACCCTCCGGATTGAACCCGACCACCGTGACGCTTGCACCCGCGGCCTTGGCCTGTTTGGCTGCCGCAAGGCCGATTCCGGACGTTCCGCCGAAGATGAGGACGGACTTGCTCTTGAGTGAATGGGAATCGAAATCAGAGGTCATGGAGTGGGTCCCTGTCAGCCGGCGCAACTCGAAACGGCGCCGTGCAGAGACTCTATACTTGACGGCCGACATTGATAATCAGCGCCCGATTCGCTTCTATATTTCCGCCATGGAACAAATCAGCCTGGACCGTCTCACCGGCCTCATCGCATTTAGCCGCGCGGCATCGTTGGGAAGCTATTCGGCTGCGGCGCGGGCGCTCGGCGTCACGCCTTCCGCGATAAGCAAAAGTATCCAGCGTCTGGAGCGTCACTTCGAGATCAAACTGTTCAACCGCACGACACGGTCATTGACGCTGACTCAGGAAGGGCGCGACCTGCATGAACGCACGCTGCGCCTGCTGTCGGAAATGGAAGCGATCGAACAGGCCGCTGCCTCGGCGCGATCCGAGCCTGCGGGCATCCTGAAAGTGACCGCGCCGCTGCCGATCGGGGTTCATCTCATCGCGCCCGCCCTACCCGCGTTTCGCCAGCGCTTTCCCAAGCTGTCGATCGACCTGCGCCTGGGCGATCATTTCGTCGACCTCGTCGGTGAAGGTATCGATGTGGCCGTTCGCGTCGGGGATCTCACGGGCTCTCGTTTGGTCTCGCGAGCGCTTTCGCCTCACTACATCGGCGCCTATGCGTCTCCGGACTACCTCGCCAAACGCGGTGTTCCCAGGCATCCTGACGAACTCGTGGAGCATGATTGCGTGAACTTTCGCTTTCAAAGTTCGGGGCAAGTTCTTCGCTGGACGTTTGCCACGGACGAAGGGCCGCTCAGCCTCACGCCGGATGCGGACATCGTCGTCGATACCAGCGATGCGGTGGCTGCCGTCATGGCGGCTGGCGGAGGCGTGGGCATTTCGCCGACGTATGTCGCGGCAGCGTACGTCCGGCGCGGGGAACTCGTGCCGATCCTCACCGAGTTCGTCGAACCGCGCTCCACTATCACCGCCCTTTGGCCGGAGAGCCGCCGTAGTAGTCCGAACGTCAAAGTATTGCTGGCATACCTCAAGAAGGTTTTCGCTTCGTATGCGGCAGAGCATTGACGGGCAGCCGATGGTTTTCGGACTACCTGGAGGAGCGGCCGAAGCGATCTTTCGACGGAACGATTCCGGCAGCCACGGCGAATGACGCGAAACAGCTCTTCGCTCATCGCAACCACATCCTTGCGGTCCTTCCGCGCAAGTTCGACGTTCTACTCTGAGCCGGCCATACCGACCACAGTTGCCCCAAGACCTTTCGTCCATTGAGGGAGGGCCATGCCGACGCCGCCCGCGGCGGCATCGGCGGCGCACGCTCCACGGCAACGGACCGTCGCCCGCCGATCGCTTCAGCAACGCGTGCTTTCATCCGGTGATCAGTCGCGGCGCTTCCCGTGAACCTGCTGTACGGTCACCGTGCCCTTTTTATCGCCAAAATGCGCGATCACGTAGTTCGAGACAGCCGCCACATCAGCATCCGAGTACACACTTCCGAATGACGGCATCATGTGGGTCTGTCCATTGATCTGCACATTCGTTCCATGGAGCAGCACCTGCATCAGCGCTGTACCCGATGGATCGTTGACCGCACGACTGCCGACGAGGTCGGCATACGGCGATTGTCGTCCTGCACCGTTCCATTGATGGCATCCCGCGCAGTCCGCGGCAAACAGACGTCGACCACGACCATTTTCGTCGCGGGCGCTTTCCCCCGGCAGGACCGGATTCGACGCGCGCGCAGCGGCCGGCGCAAGCTCAACGGGGCCTGCACCGCCACCCTTCACAGGCGTTATCCCGCGAAGGTATGCGACCAACGCGCCGATGTCGTTTGACGTCAAATGTTGAAGACTATGCTCGACGACCTCCGCCATTGGGCCCGCCGCGGAACTGCGGCCGCGCGCATGCCCTGTCGATAGATAGCCGGCAATCTGCTCGTCCCGCCATGCGCCAATGCCGTAAAGATCGTCCTGCGTCGTGTTATACGCTTTCCAGCCATCGATGTCGGCACCCGACAGATACGCGCGGGATTGCATCGCAAATCCGGCATTTCGTGGCGTATGACATTCGCCGCAGTGCCCGAGCGGCCCTGCCAGATACGCGCCGCGATTCCACTCGACGCTTTTCGCTGGATCGGGCCTGAATCGCTGCTCGTGGAAGAAGATCGCATTCCAGAACGCCATGCCCCAACGCTGGTTGAACGGAAACGCGAGCGTATTGAGCGGCGCAGCCTGTCGCACCGGTGCCAGGGAAAGCAGATACGTCTTGATATCCAGCACGTCTTCGCGGCTCATTGCCGTATATGACGTATAAGGCATCGCCGGATACAGGTGCCCGGCCCGACCGACACCCTGACGCACCGCCCTGACGAACGCGTCGTCAGTCCAGTCGCCTATGCCGGTTTCCTTGTCGGGCGTGAGGTTGGTGGAATAGATCTTCCCGAACGGCAGGTCGAACGCGCGTCCGCCCGCATAGGGCGTGCCGCCCGGAGCCGTATGACATGCGACGCAATCCGCCGCCCGCGCGAGGTAGGCGCCGCGCGCGACACCTGCCGGTAGATCCGCCGGCACGCCCGCGAAAGGCGACACCGGTTCGGGCCCGGACGGTCGAAGCGCGGTGTATGCGAACCATCCTGCAGCGACGAGAATGACCAGCAGTCCAAAGCAAGCGATCCGGCGAAGGATCTTCATGGTGTCAATTCGTTTCAAGTCGATATTCCCGTTCAAGCTGCGAGCACGTCATCACGCAAAGGCAATGCGCGAATCCGCCGGCCGGTGATGGCAGCAAGCGCATTCGCCACGGCCGGCGCAGGAAGCGGCGTGCCGGGCTCGCCGATGCCCGTAGGCGCGGCAGTCGACGACACCATGTACACCTCGACTCGCGGCATCGCATTCATACGCAGAATCGGATAGTCGTGGAAATTGCTTTCCTTGACTTGTCCCTGCTTGAACGTTATCGCTTGATGCAGGAACGAAAGGCCGAGCGCGGCAGCGCCCTCGATCTGGGAGGCAACAATGTCAGGGTTGATCACCGTGCCGCAGTCGACGGCACATACGATCCGGTCTACGGAGTAGGAGCCGTCCTGGCGCAGCGTGACTTCGGCTACCTGAGCGACGTGCGTACCAAACGACGCGTGGACGGCAATGCCTCTCGCTCGCCGGTCGCCGGGTTTCGATGCAGGCAGCGGCTTGCCCCACCCTGCCTTTTCGACGGCGAGATCGAGCACACCGAGGTCGCGTGGGCTTGACTGCAACAGTTGCCGTCGAAACGCATAGGGATCTTTCCCGGCCGCCGCGGCCAGTTCATCGATCATCGTCTCGACCACGAACGCGGTGTGCGTATGCCCTACCGACCGAAGCCACGCCACGGGTATCGCGAACGCGTTGTAGCTATGCTGCTCCACCCGGAAATTCGGAATCGCATAGCCCGTGTCGGCCGCTCCTTCCACGAGGTTATCGTCGACCGTCGTGGGATCGGGCGACGGCATGAAGCTCTGCCCGACGATACGATGGTGCCAGGATGCCAGCTGTCCGGACGCATCGACGATCGCACGCACACGATGGACGGTCAGCGGGCGATATTGAACACCGCGCATGTCGTCTTCGCGCATCCACACCATTTTTATCGGCGCGTCGATGCCCGCTTTACGGGCAGCAATCGCAATGCGAACGGCTTCGCGGACAAAATCCGATCGCGGATTGGCGCGCCTGCCGAAACTCCCCCCTGCGTAGAGCTGATGCAGCTGGACCTGGTTCAGCGCGAAGCCAAGTTCCTTCGCGGCTGCATTGCTATCTCCGGTGTGCCATTGCTCGCCGTTCCAGATTTCGCAGCGGTCCTTCGTCAAATGCACGACGCAGTTGAGCGGCTCCATCGGCGCATGTGCCAGATAGGGCTGCTCATAGATCGCGTCGATCACCTTGGCACCGCTGGGTGTGCCGTCCAGCACCTTGCCGCGCGCCTTCGCCACCACGCCCGGCGTACCGGCCAGTTCGCGAAACTTCGCGACGATCATGAAAGAATCCGCGGTCAGCGCACCGCGCTCGTCCCACTCGATCTTCAGCGCGTCCCTTCCCTGACGGGCCGCCCACGTGTTACGGGCAAGTACCGCCGCACCACCCTGAATCTCGTCGTCACCTGGAACCCGCACCACCGCGACCACGCCGGGGACGGCCAGCGCCTTGGCGCTATCGATACTGCGTATCTTTGCCCACAACTTCGGAGGATGCGCGATCGCGGCGACGAGCATGCCCGGAAGTCGAATGTCCTGCGTGTAGATCGCACTACCGTTGACCTTGGCGGGAACGTCCAAGCGACGCGTACCGTTCTTGCCGATGAATCGGAATCGGGCGTGATCCTTGAGCACGACTTCCTTGGGGATCGGTTCCGCGGAAGCCGCGGCCACCAGACTACCGTACGTTGCCCGGCGTCCCGAACGCGGGTGGACGACGACGCCGTTCTCTACCACGAGTTCGTTCCGAGGCACACCGAACCGTTTGGCTGCGGCGGCAACGAACATGGTCCGCGCGGTGGCTGCCGCGTGCCTCATTTGAACCCAGGCGCCAGCCATCGCCGTGCTGCCGCCGGTCGCCTGCACCTTGAACCCTCGCGCCGCGAGGACGGGATTGATGTAATGCTCCACATCGGCAGGCGCCCCCGTCACGGTGATGTCACTCAAGCTCACGTCGAGCTCCTCGGCGGCGAGCGTAGCCAGCCCCGTAAACGTCCCTTGGCCCATTTCGAGGTAACTCGAGATCACGGTCACCTTGCCATCCGCGGCAACGCGGATAAATGCATTGGGCTCGAAAGACAACCGTGCCGTCGACTTTCCGATCACGGCCGCCGCGCGGGCCGTGCCTCCGTGGAAGCTGAGCGCAAGCGTGAACGCCGCCATGCTGCCCAGAAAGTTGCGGCGAGACATTGCGATGGAGGGACTGTCGCTCACAGTCGATTCCGCGTCTTCGTTCGGAACACCGGCGTGGTTCGTCATGGATTGCTTCCTGTTTTTTGTCACGAGCGTCGTGATAGCCGAGAATCCTGGCTGGCGTTACGCTCGCGCTGCGAGCACATTCGCGGCCTTGTGTATGGCAGCACGAATCCGGACATAGGTGCCGCATCGGCACGCGTTTCCGCTCATTGCTGCGTCGATATCGTCGTCGGTCGGACGCGGCTTCGTGGAAAGCAACGCGATCGCCGACATGATCTGCCCGGACTGGCAATAGCCGCACTGAGGCACCTGGTGCTCGATCCAGGCGGCCTGCAGCGCTTGGCCTATGTGCAATTGCTCGGCGGCTTCGATCGTCGTTACCTTGCGACCTGCGACATTCGCAAGCGGTGTTACGCACGATCGAATCGGACTGCCATCGACGAGAACGGTACACGCGCCACACAGCGCCATGCCGCACCCGAACTTCGTCCCCGTCAGCCCGAGCTCGTCGCGCAAATACCAAAGCACCGGCATACTCGGATCGCCGTCAAACGAACGACTCTCACCATTGACCGCAAGCTTTACCATGACGCCATCCGTATCTGAGATTTACGCAAGCCTCGATGCTACGGTTATGCGGCCTGCGCTGAACCTTGAATTGTTGAATGCGGCCATGAGCAGAATTGATTAATCCGCGTTGGCCAAGTACGCTG
>NZ_BCPP01000030.1:0-17546 GCF_016586125.1 Burkholderia sp. E168m23 | reverse complement strand
CGATGCATCCGGCACGAGATAGAAGCCTTCGATCAGCACGTACGGCGCGGTGAACGCGACCGTTTCGCCGCGCAGCGGATCGACCGCGAAGAAGCCGAAATCGGCGCGCTCGTCGGTCAGCGCCTGCACCGATTTGCCGGCGGCGTCGAACACGACGAGTTCCAGGTCGGCCGACAGGCGCTCGGCGAAGGCACGGGCGAGGTCGATCGATACGCCGAACGGTTCGCCCGTTACCGGGTCGCGGTTCGCGAGGATCGGGTTGCCGAGGTTGATCGATGCGCGAAGCTTGCCGGTGGGCGTGAAGGCGGAGACGACAGCAGGAGCGATGGGCATGGGCGGACTCGCGGGAGGCGTAGGGTTGGTCGGGTGACGGGATGCGCGACGGCGCGTCGATGCCGAGCTTATCACCGGGACGTCGGGTGGAGCGTGTCGCCCGGCGTGCCGGTGCGATCGGGCCGGGCGCACCGTGGCGACGGGGCGGCGCGCGATAGAGCGGGGGAGACGCTGCGCCAGCGTCGATGGCGCAGTGCATCGGTGATCAGCGACAGGGCCGGCGACGCCTCCGTACGCTGCTCTTTCGTGAGAACCGCGTGCGATCCGTCGTGCGCACGGCTGTTTCCAGCAGCCCGTCGTGGGGGAACGGAGCATCAATAGCAAGACGCCCGTGATGTGGGAAAGCGCGTCGTTCACGGGCGTACGGAGGCTACCGCTGCGCCACCGCGCTCGTTTCCCGCCAGCCGCCGCCCAGCACCTTGTACAGCGTGATGAGATTGGACTGCTTGGCGAGCATGTCCGTGACCAGTTGCTGTTGCGCGGCGTAGAGCGTGCGCTGCGCGTCGAGCAGGGTCAGGAAGCTGTCGGTGCCGCTGCGGTAGCGTGCCTGCGCGAGGTCGTAGTACTGCTGCGCGGAGTTGACGTAGTCGCGGTCCGCGGCTACCTGGGTGACGTACGTGGTGCGTCCCGCGAGTGCATTCGACACTTCCTTGAACGCCGTCTGGATGGCCTTTTCGTAGTTGGCGATGTCGATGTCCTTCTCGACCTTCGCCACGTCCAGCGTGGCGCGGTTGTAGCCGAAGTCGAAGATGGGCACCGAAATGGACGGCGCAAACGTCCACGCCCCCGTGCCCGCCTTGAACAGGTTCGAGAGGCTGCCGCTCGTGGTGCCCGCGGAAGCCGTCAGCTCGATCTTCGGAAAGAACGCGGCGCGCGCCGCGCCGATGTTGGCGTTGGCGGCCTTGAGCGTGTGCTCGGCTTCGACGATGTCGGGCCGGCGCGCGAGCAGGTCCGACGGCACGCCTTCGCCGATGTCCGCGAACGTGTTCTCGCTTTCCATCAACGAAGGGCCTTGCGGCAGATCGTCGGGCAGCGGCGCACCGATTTCGGCCACCAGGTCGTTGCGGTCCTGCGCGACCGCACGCGTGTACGAGGCGAGACTCGACCGCGCGCTCGCCAGCGAATTTTCAGCCTGGCGCACGTCCTGCAGCGACGCGCTGCCCATTTTCATCATGCTCACCGTGAGGTCGTAGGTGTGCTGGTCCGCATCCACGGTGTTCTGCGCGATCTGCAACGACGTCTCGTCGGAGAGCAGTTGCAGATAGTCGGTGGCGACGGTCGCGATCAGGCTGATCTGCGTGCTGGTGCGCGCGGCGTCCGTGGCGAGGTACTGCTCCAGCGCCTGACGCTTGAGGCTGCGCAGGCGGCCGAAGAAGTCGATTTCCCACGATGTGAGGCCCACGCTCGCGCTGCTCGAACTGTATGCGCTCGTGGAGCCGGCCACGCGTTCGCGCGTGACCGAGCCGGATGCGTTGATGGCCGGTCCGACGTTGGCGCGCGCAATGCGGTACTGCGCTTCGTACTGCGCCACGTTGAGCGCGGCCACGCGCATGTCGCGGTTGTTCGCGAGCGCGAGTTCGATCAGCTTTTGCAGTCGCGGGTCCTTGAAGAAATCGCGCCAGCCGAGGTCGGCTCCCGGCGGTGCCGCAGCCGTGCTCTGCGCGGCCTTCGGCTGCGCCAGCGCGGGCACGGTGGACCAGGTGTCGTCGACCGGTGCGGCCGGCCTTTGGTACGTCGGGTCCAGCGTGCAGCCTGCCAGCACGCCCGTGCAAACAAGGGCGATCAGTGTGCGTTTCATGCGTTGCCCTCGTTGATGTCGGCGGTGTCCGTGGTGTGACCGTGTTCGTTGAACAGTCTGCGCACCACGACGAAGAAGACCGGTACGAAGAAGATGGCGAGCACCGTGGCCGCGATCATGCCGCCCGTCACGCCGGTGCCGATGGCGTGGCGTGCGCCGGCGCCGGCCCCCGTACTGATGACGAGCGGCAGCACGCCGAACACGAACGCGAGCGAAGTCATGAGAATGGGGCGCAGCCGCATGTGGGCGGCTTCGAGTACGGCGTCCACGAGGCTGTGCCCCTGCGCCTGCAGATCCTTCGCGAACTCGACGATCAGGATGGCGTTCTTCGTGGACAGACCGATAGTGGCCAGCAGCCCCACCTTGAAGTAGATGTCGTTCGAAAGCCCGCGCCCGTGAGCGGCCAGTAACGCGCCCAGCACACCGAGCGGCACGACGAGCAGCACCGCAAGCGGAATCGACCAGCTTTCGTAGAGGCCCGCAAGGCACAGGAACACGACGACGAGCGAGATCGCATAGAGCACCGTGGCTTGCGAGCCGGCCTGCTTCTCCTGATACGACTGGCCCGTCCATTCCACGGCGAAGCCGGGCGGTAGTTTGTGCGCAAGCTGTTCGACTGCCGTCATCGCCTCGCCGGTGCTCACGCCGGGCCGCGTGGCGGCCGACATGCCCGCGGCGAGCTGCCGGTTGTAGCGCTCGATCTGTGGCGGCCCGAACGTCCAGTGGCTCTTTGCGAACGACGAGAAGGGCACCATCGTGGCGTCGTAGCCTGTCGTGCTCGTGGTGGTGCTCGAGGACGACGAGGACGACGAACCCGACGAACTGCTGCCTGCCTTCACATACCAGTCGCCGAGGTCGGCAGGCATCATGCGATACGGCGCGTCCGACTGCACATAGACTTTCTGCACGCGCCCCGTGTCGATGTAGTTGTTCACGTAGGACGAACCGAACGCGGTCTGCAGCGTGTCGTTGACGTCGGAGATGGAAAGCCCCAGCGCGTTGGCTTTTTCGCGGTCGATGTCCACCTGCAGCTGCGGCGTGTCTTCAAGGCCGGACGGGCGCACCATCGCGAGCGTCGGTTCCTTCGACGCCATGCCGAGAAACTGGTTGCGCACCGCGAGCAGCTTGTCGTGGCCTGCGCCGCCGCGGTCTTCTATCTCGAAGTCGAGGCCGCTTTGCGTACCCAGTTCCTGAATGGCGGGCGGATTCAGCACGAAGATGCGCGCGTCGCGATTGCCGGCGAAATGCTGGCTGGCGCGCGCGATGATGGCCGACGCGCTGTCGCGCGAACCGCGCAGGCTCCAGTCCTTGAGCGTCACGAACGCGATGGCGTTGTTCTGCCCCTGGCCGTTGAAGCTGAAGCCGTTGATGGCGATGACCTGCTTGACGCCCGGCTCGTCTTTCAGCACGTACTGCTCCACGGCCTCCACCGTCTTCAGCGTGCGCGAGGCCGGCGTGCCCGCGGGCGCGCTGATCGACACGATGAAGTAGCCCTGGTCTTCGTCAGGCAGGAACGAGGAGGGCAACGTGACGTAGAGCAGCGCCACGACGCCGGCGATCGCGCCGTAGAGAAGCATGTAACGCGCGGGCCGCGCGACCACGCGTGCGAGCGAGGAACTGTAACCCGCATTGCTCTTGGCGAACCACCGGTTGAACCAGCCGAAGAAGCCGCGCTTTTCGTGGTGCTCCACGTCGGCGCGCTTGAGCAGCGTGGCGCACAGCGCCGGCGTGAGCGTAAGCGCGAGCATGACCGACAGCAGCATCGCCGAGACGATGGTGATGGAGAACTGCCGGTAGATCGCGCCCGTGGAGCCCGCGAAGAACGCCATCGGAATGAAGACGGCGGTGAGCACGGTGGTCACGCCGACCAGGGCGCCGGTAATCTGCCCCATCGCCTTGTGCGTGGCTTCCTTCGGGCCGAGCTTCTCCTCGCTCATGATGCGCTCGACGTTTTCCACCACCACGATGGCGTCGTCCACGAGCAGGCCGATGGCGAGCACCATCGCGAACATCGAGAGGACGTTGATCGAAAAACCGATCATCGACGTCACACCGAACGTGCCGAGCAGCGCAACGGGCACCACGATGGTCGGAATCAGCGTGGCGCGCACGTTCTGCAGGAACAGGTACATCACGAGGAAGACCAGTACGACCGCTTCGAACAGCGTCTTCACGACCTCTTCGATCGAGATGCGAACGAACGGCGTGGTGTCGTACGGATAACTGATCGCGACGTCCTTCGGTAATTGCAGCTGGATCTCGGCGAGCTTCGCGCGCACGGCGTTGGCTGCGTCCAGCGCGTTGGCGCCGGTGGCGAGCTTGATGGCGAGCGCGGATGCCGGCTTGCCGTTCAGGCGCGACGAGGTGTCGTAGCTGTCGCCGCCTACCTCCACGCGCGCCACGTCCCTCAGCAGCACGCGCGAGCCGTCGCTGTTCACGCGCAGCAGGATGCCGGCGAACTGGTCGGCGGTCGTCAGCAGACTCGACGAACGGATGGTCGCGTTGATGGCCTGCGAATCCGTTGCCGGCGAGCCGCCGACCTGCCCCGTGGAAAGCTCGACGTTCTGGTTCGTGATGGCCGTGGTCACGTCGGCGGGCGTGAGTCCGAAGCTGTGCAGCTTCACCGGGTTGAGCCAGATGCGCATCGCGTGCTGCGAGCCGAACAGCGTCACGTCGCCCACGCCGTTCAACTGCGCGAGCGGATCTTCGATCCGGGTCGCGATGATGTTGCCGAGATCCACCGAATTCCAGGTGCCGCCCGGCGACGAGAGCGCGACGATCATGAGGAAGCTCGTCGACGCCTTCGCGACCTGCACACCTTGCTCCTGCACCGTTTGGGGCAGGGTAGGCGTGGCCTGCGTCACCTTGTTCTGCACCTGTACCTGCGCGATGTCGGGATTCGTGCCGGGATTGAACGTCAGCGTGATGGTGGCCTGCCCGGCGGAACTGCTCGTGGACGACATGTACAGCACGTTGTCGATGCCGCTCAGCTTCTGCTCGATCACCTGGGTCACGGTTGCCGCGACGGTGTCGGCGGAGGCGCCGGGGTAAGTGGCCGTCACCTGCACCGAGGGCGGCGCGATGGTGGGGTACTGCGCGACGGGAAGACTCGTGACCGCCGCCGCGCCCACCAGCATGATGACGATGGCCATGACCCACGCGAGAATGGGACGCTTGATGAAGAACTCTGCCATGCCGTTCTCCGCCTAGCGTTGTGCCGACACGGTCGGGGCCGTGTCCGTCGCGGGTGCCGCGGATGCCGCGTTCGCCTGCGTCTGCGGCGTATCGGCCGCCACCTTGACCGGCGCGCCCGCATGCACGCTCTGCAGGCCGTTCACGATCACGCGGTCGCCGGTGTGCAGGCCTGAGGTCACGATCCATTGGTCCCGGAATGCGTTGTCGGCCGTGACTTGCACCTGCCGCGCGTTGCCGGCCGCATCCACGACGTAGACGCTCGCCTTGCCGTCTGACGCGCGCGTCACGGCCATCTGCGGTACGAGTATCGCGTTGTCGTTCTCGCCTTCTTCCAGGCGGGCGCGCACGAACATGCCGGGCAGCAATTCGCGTTCGGGGTTCGGGAACGTACTGCGCAGCGTGACCGAACCCGTGGTGGCGTCCACCGTGACGCCGGAGAACTGCAGCGCGCCGGGGTGGGCATATTCGGTACCGTCTTCCATCACGAGCGTGACGGCGGCGCTGTCGCTGCCTGTCTTCTTCAGGCGCCCGGAAGCGAAGGCCTTGCGAAGCCTCAGCCATTCCGTGCTGGGGCGCGTGACGTCGAGGTACATCTGGTCGAACGCCTGGATGGTGGCGAGCGCGGTGGTCTGGTTCGAGGTGACGAGCGCGCCTTCCGTCACGGTCGATGCGCCGATGCGTCCGGAAATGGGCGCACGCACGCGCGTGTATTCGAGGTTCACGCGCGCGGATTCGAGCGCTGCCTCGTCGGCCGTGACGTTCGCGGCGTCTTCGCGAACCGCAGCGACGGCATCGTCGTAGTCCTGCTTGCTCACGGCGTTGATCTTCACGAGTTCGGTGAAGCGGTCCGCTTTCGTCCTCGCCGAAGCCAGCGTGGCGCGGGCGTTTTCCAGCGTGCCGCGCGCCTGATCGTAGGCAGCCTGGTAGGTGGCCGGATCGATCTGGTAGAGCACCTGGCCCGCCTTCACGTCGCCGCCTTCCATGAACAGGCGCTTGAGGATGATGCCGCTCACCTGCGGTCGCACGTCGGAGACCTTCTGCGAGGAAAGGCGGCCGGCGAGTTCGGTGGTTTCGACGATGCGCTGCGGTGCGAGGGAGAGCACGCCTACCTGTGCGGTCTGCGCGGCGGAGCCGCCGGCCGGGGCGCCGGTCTGCCTGTTGCAGCCGGCGGTTCCGACTATCGCAAGTATCGAGAGTGCGGCAAACAGCTGGCGCGGCCTGCACGTCATGGGGTGGTGCGCGTGGTTCGGGAGAATGGGCGTCTTCATCTTTGACCTGTTTGGGCATCGCGATGTCGCGCGATGCGAGAACGGGACGGCACCGGACACTTCAGAGGTACCTCGGCGGTACCGGTGCTGGACAAGGCGTAACGCTACCGATGGCGCATTTTTTTGTGCTTACTGAAACTTACTGTCCAGTGAAGCGCCCCGACAGGGAAAGGAGAATCGGGCTTTCGGTGTACGTAATACCCGCGCGGCCCGACTTTTGTGCCGGTTCCGTCAGCGATCGCAAATCACAGTAATATTCCGAAAGCCAGTCAGGTCGTATCCGGGCTACCATCATTGCGTCCTCACGCCGCCCTGAATACCTGAAATGCACCCACCTTCCATCCCCGACGCCGCGCCGCAAGTCCTGCTCGTCGACGACGATGCGGAACTGCGCGACCTGCTGCGCAGGTTCTTCCAGCAGCGCGGCATCGAGTTCTCCGTTCTGCACGACGCAACGAATCTCGCGCGGCGGCTGGAGCGCGAACGGCCGGCCATCATCGTGCTGGACTTGATGATGCCGGGCGTGGATGGCCTCACCGCGCTCAAGCAACTGCGCGCGAGCGGCGACACGATTCCCGTCATCATGCTGACCGCGCGCGCCGAAGGCATTGACCGCGTGCTCGGGCTCGAACTCGGGGCGGACGACTATCTGGGCAAGCCGTTCATGCCACAGGAACTGCTCGCGCGCATCCAGGCAGTGCTGCGCCGCCAAGGGCCACCGAGAACCACGGCGGTGCGGGAGAAGCCCACCCCGTGCCGGTTCGGCCGCTTCGAACTGGATTTCTCGACGCGCACGCTGCTGCGCGAAGGCACGCCCGTGAAGCTCACTGGCGGCGAGTACGCGCTGCTCGAGGTGCTGGCCTCGCACCCCATGGAAACGCTTTCGCGTACGCGGCTCATCGAATTGCTCCACGGCCCGGACGCCGAAGTGACCGAGCGCGGCATCGACGTGCCGGTATGGCGTCTGCGCCGCCTGATCGAGGACGACCCGTCCAATCCCCGACGGCTGCAAACCGTGCGCGGGATCGGCTACATGTTCATTCCCGACAACCCGGCCGATGAAGAATCCACTTGACACGATGTTCGGCCGGCTCGTCATCACCACGGTGGGCCTGCTGGTGGTGGTTCATCTTACGTCGCTGCTGCTGATCGAGCGAACGCGCGCGAGCCTCGCCGCCTTCCATATTTCGCGCGTTGTGGAAACTGCCGCCAGCATGGGCGGGCAGGACAGCGGCGGCGAGCGGTCCGTGGCGGACATTCTCGGTATTTCGTTCGTGGACCTGAAGCAACTGCCGGCCGCCGACGCGCAGCGCTTTCGCGGCGACACGAACGGGCCCATCGAACGGCAATTGCGGCACGTGCTGCCGCCGGGCACCCACGTGGCAATGGACGACGACGGCACGCTGCGCGTGCTCCGCGCGGGCAGCACACGTGGCATCGTGCTGCCGCGAGCCGAGGTGCCGGTGAGCCGCTTCACCGGGGTGCTGGCGTTGACGCTGGTGTTCGCTATCGGGGTTGCCGTCGTGCTTGCCTGGCAATTGAATCGCCCCATTCGCGATCTTGCCGCAGCCGCGCGCGAACATCGCACCGGCCACCACCTGAACATCGTGCGCAAGCGCGGGCCGCGCGAATTGCGCGAGTTGATCGGCGACTTTAACGACATGACCGGCGAGCTGGCCGTGGCCGAGCGCGAGCGCGCCGTGATGCTGGCGAGTATCGCGCACGACCTGCGCACACCGATCACACGCATGCAGGTGCGGGCCGACCTGCTGACCGATCGTGGCGATCGCGAGGGTTTTCTGCGCGATACCGAGTCCATGTCGCGTGTCATCACGCAGTTTCTCGACTTTGCGCGCGAGATCCCCGAAGGTTCGCCGCTGATCAGCGTGGACACGCATTGCCGTCGCGATTACACCGACGCGCTGAGTCCGAGCGGCGACGCGCACCGAGATGCGCTCGTCACGCTCGATCTTCACGCGGGGCCCGACTTCATGCTACCTGCGGTCGATATCGACCGCATGCTCTCGAACCTCGTCGAAAATGCGCTCACCTACGGCGAGCCGCCCGTGGAGATCGCCACGCGAGCGCATGGCGAGCATTACGAACTCGTGGTGCGAGACCACGGGCCCGGCGTATCCGAGCCTGATCTGGATCGCGTGCTGCGTCCGTTTGTCCGGCTCGATCCCGCTCGCGGCGGCACCTCGCACAGCGGCTTGGGCCTGGCCATCGTTCACCGCCTCGTTCGCCGTCACGGCGGCACACTGCACATGTCCAATGCGGCAGACGGCGGGCTTGTCATAGTGATGAGGTTTCCGAAGCTCAGCGCCGCGCAATGAAGCCCGTACGCGGTGTCGAGACCCGTTTGCGCCGCGAAGGTCGGCAACGCGACACAAATAGCCACGCTTGCCAACGTAACGTGCCCGAAAGTATTCCGAGACCGATGCCGCTGCCGCCAAGCTCACTTCGTCGACGCTCTCATCGGCCACCTGCGGCCGGCTAAACGACGGCCTGCGAATTGACATCGTTGCTTCGCAAAAACAGAACCTAATACATTTTTCGGGGCGGCAGCAGGCGCTTCGCTTGCAGGCGCTGTCTGGCCACGGCGCTGGCTTTTTTCCGCTTGCGCTCCGTCGTGGGCTTCTCGTAGCCGGTGCGAGCGCGCAACTCGCGAATCAACCCGGTTTTCTCGATGTCACGCCGGAATCGCCGAAGGGCGACATCGATCGGTTCGTTGAGCTTCAGCGTAATTGTCGTCATGTAGATCCTGTCAGGAAAGGTTGCAACGGAAAGCTAGCCGAGCCGCGTCATGACGGCGCTTGCTATCTCGTCGGATTCGAATTCCGAGTATCCCGCTCCCATCGATAGCGCGCGTACCGCCATGAACATGTGCAGCTCGGGTTGATGACACATCGCTGAATCGGCGATTCTGGCGGGTACGACGGTGTCGATCCGGGTGACTTCATTTCGTCTGATCAAGCCGAGCAGTTCGTCGATGATCATTTCGTCCTCCAAAATGCCGAAAAATTGCGTTGCACCGGCGAGCACGCGTCAGCCCGCGCTCGAAAAGAACCCCTGTTTGCCGCGATTGTCGTCGATGATGTTCTCGGCATAGCGCACTGACGCACGACGGGCGTCACCGGCGTTGTCGAACGGGGCGGTGTCGCGCAACCGGAAAGTCTGGCTCTGCGTCAGCGTATCGGTGGTGCCGCGCAGGCAAATCTTGACCGCCGCGTCGAACCCGGCGTCGTAGTTGTGCGGGCAGCCCTGCGGCGCCGCCACGTGAGGGTAGATCAATGGATAAATCTCGAATCCACGATAGACGTGCATGCTCATGACGAACTCCTGGCGTTCGGCCACGACGAGTCGCATGGGCGAACACATCCGGCCAGTATTCCCGTCGAGGGGCGGGCCGATGGGTGAAGGGGACAACGTTGCAGCGCGAGGGAGGGGCGATGCAGCAAGCGGGCGGGTGGAGGGGCGAACGCTCAAAGAACGGCTGATCGCTCGGATGAACCCATCATACGCGCATCGTTTGCCGAGCGGTCGATTTATTCCGGGTTGGTGCAAGCACGCACCGGCACACGGTACACGATGCGATGGACGAGTGGTCAGATCGCAGGCGCGGTGCGGGCGGCGACGTCAGAGGGTCGTCAGCAATTGCAACTGACGTTCAGTCTCGTTCCCCGCGACCAGCGAGAAGAACCCGGTTTCGCGACGCTCGACTACCGTGAGCCCTTCGCTGTCGGAGAAGCCGTTCCACGCGCTGTCGTCGACATGTGCGATCGCTCCGCGCGTGCGCGCGAATGCCAGCAAGAGCGGGCTCGCCTGACGGCGGAGCACCTGACGATCCGAATTCAGCACGTACGGTGGCCACCCCGCACGAAGGACGAGATAGTAAGGAATGGAGCCGGGATCGATTGTCATTGGAGCGGTTTCGTGGGCGGGCCTGCGTTTGCCGTCCAGTTGCATTCGGAACGGTGTCGGGAAAGCGTGCGACGGATCGACGGGAGTTCACCGTGGCGTGCTTTCAGTGTATGCGTTGAACCGCTCGATTCGCAGAATATCGTAACCATCTGCTGCGACGTCGGTCACGCGCTCGATGACGGCATGATGCGCTGGCCCCGATGTCGTCGCGCGCGACTTCGGCGCTCATGTGATACCGGACGTTCTGTCCATTTTCCCGATATATCGATCCGGATGGCGATGGAGTCTTGACTGTCGTCATTGCTGTGTTCCTGCTCCACGCATCGAGTGGAGCCGTCTACCACCAAAAGATTGTAGCGATCTCTACCGAATTGCAGTGTTCGTGACGACCCACTATGCTGCCGTCATGAATCCCGTCCCGACTTCCTGGCTGCTGTTGATCGTCAGTCTGCCGACCTCCGGTGCGACTGCCCGCATGCGCATCTGGCGTACCGTCAAGGCGCTGGGCTGTGGTGCGCTGCGGGACGGTGCCTACCTGTTGCCGGCGCATGCCGAGCAGGCGGCGCAGTTGCGTGAGCTCGCCGACGAGGCCCGTAACGGCGATGGGCAGGCGTGGTTGCTGGATGTCCGTGCGGACGACCCTGCCGACGAAGACGCGTACAAACGGCTGTTCGATCGCGCGGGCGACTACGCAGCGTGGCTTGCCGAGCTTTCGGAGGCCCGCCAGACGCTGCCGGATCTGGCGGCAGCCGATCTCAATCGCCTGCAACGCCGCCACGCTCGCACGTACGAGGCCATTCGAAGCATCGATTTCTTTCCCGGCGAAACCTCGCTGCGCGCGCAGGCGCAATGGCGGGATTTCACCGCCGCGATCGAAGCGTTGCGCTCTCCGGGCGAGCCGCATGCCGCTCAACGCGGCATCCCGCGTCGCGACCCTGCGCAATATCAGGGCAGGCTGTGGGCGACGCGCCGTCACCTGTGGGTGGATCGCGTCGCCAGCGCGTGGCTGATTCGGCGTTTCATCGATCCGCATGCGCGCTTCGTGTGGCTGGACAACCTCGCCGATTGTCCGGCTGACGCGCTGGGCTTCGATTTCGACGGCGCCCCGTTCACGCATGTGGGCGATCGCGTGTCGTTCGAGGTCCTGATCGCGAGCTTTGGACTCGACGACAACGCGGGTCTCGTCCGGTTGGGCGCCATGGTGCATGCGCTGGACGTGGGCGGTGCCACCGTGCCGGAAGCCGGCGGATTCGAGGCCATTCTCGCGGGTGCCCGCAAGCGTCTTGCCGACGACGATGCGCTCCTGATGGAGATCGGCGCCGTACTCGATTCGTTGTACGTGCATTTCCGTGGCAATCGAAACCCCTGACCTTTCTGCGCGCCTCGACATGAATACACATCGCGACCGCCCGGCCTATACGCTGTGGCAACTGACCCGGTACTTCGCGTGGCTCGGCGCGACCGGTTTCGGCGGGCCGGTCGCGCTCGCCGGCTACATGCATCGGGATCTCGTGGACACGCGCGGATGGATCGCGGACGCGGACTACAAGGAGGGCCTGGCGCTCGCGCAGCTCGCCCCGGGCCCGCTTGCCGCGCAACTGGCGATCTATCTCGGCTACGTGCACTACCGCATCGTCGGCGCCACGCTGGTCGGGATCGCGTTCGTGCTGCCTTCGTTTGTGATGGTGGTGCTGCTCGGCTATGCATACACGCGATTCGGCGGCCTGACGTGGATGCAGTCGGTGTTCTACGGCGTCGGCGCGGCGGTGATCGGCATCATCGCGATCAGCGCGCGCAAGCTGACCGCGAAAAGCATCGGTCACGACAAGCTGCTATGGGCGATCTATCTCGCGCTGGTCGCGGTGACGGTGATCACCGAATCGGAAGTGGCGTGGCTGTTTCTCGCGGCGGGCCTGGTCGTCTGGTTCACGCGCGCGCCGCCCAGGTGGTTGCGCCAGCGGCGCGTCGATGCGGCCGTGGCGTTGCCCGTCTCCGCCACCGGGGCATGGCTCGGTATCGTCGACTGGCCGCAGCTCGCGCAACTCGCCGCGTTCTTTGCGAAGGCCGGCGCCTTCGTGTTCGGCTCGGGGCTCGCGATCGTGCCGTTCCTCTATGGGGGCGTGGTTACCGAGCACCATTGGCTCAACGAGAAGCAGTTCGTCGATGCGGTGGCCGTCGCGATGATCACGCCGGGCCCGGTCGTCATCACGGTGGGCTTCATCGGCTATCTGGTGGCGGGGCTGCCGGGCGCATGCGTGGCGGCGGCCGGCACGTTCCTGCCGTGCTACCTGTTCACCGTGTTGCCGGCCCCGTACTTCAAGAAGTACGGCAGGCTGCCGGCGATCCTGGCATTCGTCGACGGCGTGACGGCCGCGGCCGTCGGCGCGATCACGGGGTCGGTGATCGTGCTGGCCCGACGTTCGATCGTCGATGTGCCCACCGCCTTGATGGCGCTCGCGGCGATCGTGCTGCTGGTCAGGTTCAAGAAGCTGTCGGAGCCGGTGGTCGTGGGCGGGGCCGCCGTGATCGGCCTGATCGTGTACCCGCTGCTGCATCACTGACCGTGGAGGCCGCCATGCAATGGATTACGCGACAACGCCCGAAAATCGACCGGGTTGCCTGCCCCTGGCTCATTGCCCGTTTTATCGACGAGACGCCCGAATTTCTGTACGTCCCGCCGGGCGACGTGCTGCGGATCGCCAACGAGACCGGTGCGATTCCGTACGACATTCCGGGCGTGGAATTGACGCATGTCGGCGAGCAATGCAGTTTCGATGCGTTTCTCGACAAGTATGGTCTGGCCGACGATCGGGCGCTGCAGCACATGGCCCGTATCATTCGCGGCGCGGATACGTCGCGGCTCGATCTGACGCCGCAATCCAGCGGGCTTTATGCGATTTCGCTCGGGCTGTCGGACATGTTTTCCGACGATCACGACATGCTCGAGCATGGTCTGGTGATGTACGACGCGCTGTATGCGTGGTGCCGGCATTGCCAGGCCGAAGGCCATGCGTGGCCGCCGAAGATGGCGGAGTGACGACGCGGAGAACGGGGAATTCGTCGAACCGTCCGGCGCCCTCGACGGATGAAAAAATGCCCGCGGTGCGCGGGCATGTCGTCAACAGTTGCCTTTCTTGGCCTGTCCCGGCGGACAGAATCCATTCCCCGGCCCGCCTTGCGGCGCGACCACGACCGGCGGGCCCGGAACGTAGGCGACGCACCCGCTGAGCGCACCCACCATGCTCGCCGCTGCGAGCAATGCGATAACCCCTTTTTTCACTTCGTTCTCCCGTTGAGAGGAAAGGGCCGTTCGGCCCTTTCGATGATGCCGTCGGCGCGTCAGAAACCGAAGTTGACGTTGGACTGACTGGTCGTTGCGTTGACGTTTGCCGATTGGGTCGCGCCCGATGCCGCGTCGGCCTCGATCGTATATTGACCGGCGGCGGCCGGCGCCGCGGCCAGTGCGACCGGCAGCGAACCCGAGTAAGTGCCGACGATCGGCGCTGCCGCGGGCACCGACAGCGAATAGGCGCCGGTGTCCATGTTCGCGTTGATCGACGTGATCTCGTACGCGTTCGCGTCGACCGTCTGCAGCGCCCGCACGAATGCGTTCGCGCTGGCCGTCACCGTACCGCTGACGGTGCTCATCGTCGACGCAGGCAGCGTGATCGGTGCGGTCGAGGCCGACACCGCCGTGGTCGTGTTCACGACCACGGGCACCGAGCGGACGATGCCCGACGCGAAGTTGTTCTGCACGATCACGACATCGTAGTTGCCCTGCGTCGAGCTCTGGATCAGCGGCGACAGCACGAACTTCCCGGAACTGTCGGCCACCGTGCCGCGGACGACCTTGCCGCCTTGTTCGGCATAAACGGTCGCGCCGGCTTCGGCCGAGGCGACGTAGCCGGAGATCGCGCCGCTCACGACGGTCGGGATCGCGGTGACGACGGGTTTCAGCGCATACGAGCCGTTGCCGCGCTGCACGATCGACTTGCACGCGTTGAAGTCGAGCACGAGATCGACGAGCGTGTTGGGCTGGACCGTGAACGGCTGGATGATCTTGTAGCCGCTTTGCGTCGCACTCGGGGTGGCGAGCGCCTGTTCCACGCCGCCGGTCGGGACGACCGAGTTTGCGAGGTTGTTACCTTGATTCTGCGCGAGGACCAGCCGAACTTGCTGATACTGGCCGGCAGGCAGCGCGGTCTGGCCGAGATCGGCGAGCACACCGTTGGTCAGCGACAGCAGGTCGATCTTCTGCGGCGTCGCGAGGGAAACGGTCGACCAGCCGGCGTCGTTGTCGGCGGCGTTCGCGTTGGCGTTGACGCGGACTTGCGAGACGGTGACGTACACATGGTCGAAACCGCACGATGGCGCATCGGTCATCGCGACGTGCAGCGTACCGGTTTGCGTGCCGCCACCGTCGTCGCCGCCGCCGCAACCAGCGAGGACGAATGGTACGAAGGCGGCGCACAGGGCGCTCTTGATGATGTTGTTCATATGTCACCCCCCATTGGGATCGTTATTGTGGGTGACGGAAGAATAGCGGGGCTGCAGCCTACTATTTGAACATCTTTGAAACGGGCCGTAACAATTTGTTCGATCGGTAAATCTTTACCGGATTCGTGTTGGTTTGGAGCGCGCTGCGGGTGGTGAGGGGGATTGCTTCGTACCGAGTGGGAGGAAGCTCTTTTGTCATACGTTAGCGTCGCTTTTGACACGGGGCGCTCATGTGACGCCAAGAAATTGCTTTGGCGGCGCGAGTTCGCCTGCGGCTCGAATGGACGAATACGAAATTGACGGTGAGGGCGGGAGGCTTGCCGGCTGTAACACTGAGTTGTCGGCAAAGCAGGGCCGCGGGTGGCGGCAATCTGGCAAGATGCGTCGACTGACTGGAGACAGGGTGCCCCATGCACATCGCGATCGTAACCTTCCAGGGCTTCAACGAGCTCGACTCCCTCATTGCGCTCGGCGTGCTCAATCGAATCAGGAAGCCCGGCTGGCGCGTCACCCTTGCGTGCCCGGAGCCTTCCGTCACGTCGATGAACGGGGTAACCGTGCACGCGCAATCGACGTTGGCGGACGCTTGCACGGACGATGCCGTCATCATCGGCAGCGGTATTCAAACGCGGGACGTCGTCAACGACGCGGCACTGATGGCGCAGCTCAGGTTCGACCCTGCCCGGCAGCTGATCGGCGCGCAATGTTCGGGCACGTTGATTCTGGCGAAGCTCGGGTTGCTCGGCACGATCCCGGCCTGCACCGATCTCACGACCAAACCCTGGGTGATCGAGGCTGGCGTCGAGGTCCTGAATCAGCCCTTCTTCGCCCGAGGTAACGTCGCCACGGCGGGTGGCTGCCTTGCTTCGCCGTATCTGGCCGCGTGGCTCATCGCGTGTCTCGAAGGGGAGGACGCCGCGCGCGGCGCGCTGCACTATGTCGCGCCGGTCGGGGAGAAGGACGAGTATGTTTCCCGCGCGCTGACGAACATCAAGCCCTACTTGCAGTAGCGCGACAGGATGCGGCGAGCCTCCATCGCAATGAGCCGGGGGGCGCGAGTCGCTAAGCCGCCGTGGCGTTTTTCACCCGGGTCGTCTCCCGCGCGGATTCATGCTGGTCGGGCTGGATAGACCATGTCCCGCATTAGCCCGGCCCGTCGCTCGCTGCCGCGAGCAGCGGCACGACCAGATCGCTGATCGGCGTCGGAATGCCATGCTTTCGTCCGTATCGCTGCACGACGCCATTCCGGCAGTCCCATTCGAGCGGATGGTTGCCCTGCCGGTCGGCAAGAATCGACGTACCCAAATCCGGCGGAAAGCCGTGGAATCCATCGACGATCTCCTGCGGCACTTCATCGCCGAGCTTCGCGCCTTCCGCACGCGCGACCTCGAGACATTCCTTCAGGTAGGCGAGCGACAGCTCGGTGATGTCGCTTCGCGAGAACATGCCGGCGCGACGACCGGTCAGCACCATGAGCCCGGCCACGGCGTTCTGCAACAGCTTGCGCCATGCGAGCGAGATGAAATCCTCCGCCACCTCGGGCGCGCAGCGCGTGCCGCGCAAGGCCGAGACCACCACGTTGCTCGCCGGCGTATCGGGCAGGGTGAGGCGAGGCTTGGCCCGCAGCCACACCGACGCGCCCGATTCGCGTTGCGCCGGAAACCAGACGACCGACGGTACGATCGCGGCGCCGGCCGCATACGGTGCGAAGGCGGCTTTTTGCTCGACGCCGTTTTGCAGCACGCAGATGACGGTATTCGCATCGCATAGCGCGGCGACCCACGGTGCCGCGCTCGCCGTCTGCGTCGACTTGACCGCAACGAACACGAGATCGACCGTTTCCTTGACCGCTTGCGGGTCGGTCAGGACCGGCCCGGGCACGACGATCTCGCCGCCATCGAAGCGCAATTTCAATTCCGCGTGCGCCGAGCGGCCGCAGATCACCGGCGTGCGGCCGGCTTCGTGAAGGGCCGCGGCGACGGTCGTGCCGATTGCGCCCGGACCGACGAGCGCGACGGACGGGTAGCCGGATTTCGTCATGGTGTTCCTCCTGTCGGGTCATCCGCCAGATGCGGGCGCAGTGCGAGGGCGAGCGGAAAAATCGCGAGGGCGGTCAACGCGGTCGCATAGGTGGCGCCGTGCACACCGATCCGGTCGCCCAGGAAACCGTAGAGAACGGGCGATAGCGCGCCCGATGCGATCGTCCCCGTATAGAAAATCGCGAATGCGCGCTCGGTGCGCTCGGGTGCGGACAGCTCGGGGACGGTTCCGTACAGCACCGACGAAGTGCCGTTGAGCATCATACCCAGAATCGGCAGCAGCACCATGCTCGGCGCCAACGGGAGATACATCACCGCGATGATGCACGCTGCTGTCCCGCCCTCCGTGAGCAGCACCGTCCTCACCATACCCAGGCGCGCGCCGAGCCAGCCGCACATGAACTTGCCGGCCGCACCGCCAATGAAAACGAGTGCGAGGGCCGTTCCCAGCAGTTGAGGCGAGACGCCCTTTGCCTTCAGCAGGAAAGGCAG
>NZ_BCPP01000029.1:0-17614 GCF_016586125.1 Burkholderia sp. E168m23 | reverse complement strand
TTGCCGACGAACCGCATCACCGCATGGATATCGTCCGCCTCGATGACGAGCAGCGTGCCGTTCATCGCGTCGCCTTGCGGGTCCAGCGTCGGGCCGCCGAGCCGCACATACACGCCGTGCTCGGCCGCCGAGCGCAGATAGCTCCGGTGAATCGGGCGCATGCGGTCGCGCACGTCACGCATGCCCGGTTGGTCGGTGGCAAACACCGCGAAAAAACGCGCCATGGCGATCAGCTCCGATCGAGGATGAAGCCGGACATCGCTTCGCGGTACAGGCCGTGCAGGCCGATCTGGTGAGTCATCACGTCGTTCTCCGTTCGCCCATCCGGCCGCTCAATGCGGCGCGCGTCCTTCCCATGCGTGCTGAAGCAACGCGCGAATCGCCGCGCGTTCGATCGGCCGCGGGTTCGCATACGGATTCCTGCATGCCAGATCGGCTGCTTCGTCGAGCCCCTGCTGCGGCATCCCGATATCGGCGAGCGCCGGCGCGATGCCGAGCTGCGCGTTGAGCCTGAACAGCAGCGGCCCGGCTTCCGCCGCATCGCGCCCGCCCAGCGCCCGCGCGACGCGACGCAGCGCATCGGGCGCAGCGGCGTGGTTGTAATGCGCGGTATGCGGCAACATCGCCGCGTGCGTCTGCGCGTGCGGCAGGTTGAACGTGCCGCCGAGCGTGTGGCAGAGCTTGTGATGCAACGCCATGCCGACCGCACCGAGGCAGGTGCCGGCGAGCCACGCGCCATACAGCGCGCGGCTGCGCATCGCACGATCTTGCGGATCGCGCACGACGACGGGCAACGCTTCGCCGAGCGCACGGATCGATTCTTCGGCCATCAAGCTGATGACCGGGTTTGCATCTTCCGCGTAGAGCGCCTCGACCGCATGCGCCATCGCATTGACACCGGACGCCGCCGAAATGGCTGGCGGCAACGACACCGTCAGCGAAGGGTCGTAAATCACGGTCCGCGGCAGCACGCGCGCATCGCGCCCGGTGCGCTTCAACCGATCTTCGGTGAGCCCGTAGATCGGCGTCATCTCCGAGCCGGCATAGGTCGTCGGCACGGCGAGGATCGGTAGCGACGATTGGAGCGCGATGGCCTTGCCCAGCCCGATCGTCGAACCGCCGCCGACCGCGATGCAACAGTCCGCGCCCAGTTCGGCGGCCGTCTCGCACGCCGCGCGTGCGACTTCGACCGGCACGTGCATCACGGCCTGCGCGCACACGCCGGCCGCCCGCTCGCCCAGCACGTCCTTCACGCGATCGGCGAGCGGCTGCTGTTCGGGCGTGGAGAGGATGAGCGCGCGGCGTGCGCCGAGCGCCGACAGCTCGTCCGGCAGCCGGGCCAGCGCGCCCCATTCGAAGACCACGCGCGACGGGGTGCCCTGATAGACGAAGCGCTCCATACGAGCCTCAGCGCTTGAAATGCGGCGGCACGTTGCCGTCGACGTTGACCCACACCGAGCGCGCTTCCGTGTAGTCGTGCATCGCCTCGAAGCCCATCTCGCGGCCGTAGCCCGACTTGCCGACGCCGCCGAACGGGCTGCCCGGATTGACGCGCTTGTAGCAGTTGATCCAGCACATGCCTGCGTCGATCCGCGCCGCCATCCGGTGGGCACGCGACAGGTCGTTGGTCCACAGGCCGCTGCCGAGCCCGTATTCGGTTGCGTTGGCGATGGCCAGCGCTTCGTCGTCGCTGCCGAAGCGCAGCACGGTGACGAACGGGCCGAACACTTCCTCCTGCGCGACACGGTCGGTCGCACGCTTCGCCTCGATGATCGTCGGGCGCACGTAGTAGCCATTGGCGAGCGCCGGGTCCTGCGGTGCGCTGCCGCCGGTCAGCACGCGGCCGCCCTGCTCGCGCGCGACGTCGACATACGACAGCACGCGATCGAGGTGCTGCTTCGACGTGAGCGGCCCCATTTCGGTATCCGGATCGAGCGGATTGCCGATCCGGATCGACGAGGCGAGCGCGACGAAGCGTTCGAGGAACGCGTCCGCGATGCGTTCGTGCAGCACCAGGCGCGACCCCGCGATACAGGCCTGCCCCTGGTTGTGGAAGATCGCCCACGCGGCGCCGTTGATGGCCGCGTCGAGGTTGGCATCGTCGAACACGATGTTGGCGCCCTTGCCGCCCAGTTCCAGTTGCACGCGCTTCAGGTTGCCCTGCGACGCTTCGACGATGCGCCGGCCCGTCGCCGTCGACCCGGTGAACGCGATCTTGCCGACGCCTGGATGTTCGGCGAGCCGCTGGCCGGCCGTATGCCCGTAGCCGGGCACGATGTTGACGACGCCGGCAGGAAACCCGACCTCGGCCATCAGCTCGACGATGCGCAGCGTCGACAGCGGCGTGATTTCCGACGGCTTGAGCACGACCGTGTTGCCGGCGGCGAGCGCCGGCCCCATCTTCCAGCTCGTGAACATCAACGGAAAATTCCACGGCACGATCTGGCCGACGACGCCGATCGGCGCGCGTTGCACGTAGTTCAGGAAACCGGTCTCGACCGGGATCACCGAGCCTTGCAGCTTGTCGGCCATGCCGCCGAAATAGCGAAAGCAGGCCGCCGTGCGCGGCACGTCGAGCGCACGCGAATCGCGAATCGGGTGGCCGGTGTCCAGCGATTCGAGCTGCGCCAGCGCGTCCGCGTTGGCTTCGATCGCATCGGCCAGGCGCAGCAGCAGACGGCCGCGCTCGGCGGCCGGCATCGCCGACCAGGTCGGGAAGGCGCGCGCCGCGGCTTCGACGGCCAGATCGACGTCCGCCGCGGTGGCCGCCGCGATCTTCGTGATGACGGAGCCGTCGTGCGGGTTCAGCACGTCGATCGTGCCGCGATCGACGGCGTCGACGAAGCGCCCGTCGATGAAGAGTTGGGTTTGCATGAATCGTCCTCGGTGTATCGCAAAAGCAAAAGCGGAAGCTGCAACTGACGCGCGGCCTAGAACGCGATCGGGTACGGCGCGAGCTCGCCGCTCTCGTAGCGTTGCGGCAGATCCGGCGTCGCGTTTTCCCAGACCAGCAGCATCGAGCGCTTCGTCGAATAGCCCTGATGCCGGATATCGGCCGGCATCGCGCAGATGTCGCCGGCCCGCATCGTGATGCGCGCACGCGGCGCGCCGGTGTTCTTGTCGCCGATGTCCCACACGATTTCGTCGGACAGTTGCAGGAACCATTCGACGCGATCGTTGCCGTGGAACACCGGGAGGATGAATTCCTCGGTGGTCGGGCAAAACAGGCTGCGCCCGCACACCGACGTGACCGACGGATTCCACGTCACGTCCGAGCGCGACAGGTACTTGAACAGGTTGAACGCGTGCAGTTCGCCGTCGAAGCCCGGCTCGACATGCACTTCCGGTTCGTCCTGCGTCACGTCGAGAAACGCGCGGTTGACCGGCAGCTCGTCGCGCAGCGGCGAGTCGCCCTCGAGGCCCGGCATGCGGCGCGTCGCGATGCGCGTGCGCTCGATCGCCGCGCCGTTCTCGCCGTGCTTGCGGCCGAACGCCGTGCCCGTTTCCTCGGGCGCCGCGAACGGGTCGAAGCCTTCGTTGGTCCAGTCGTGCAGCATCGCCTTGAAGGTCGCCATGATCGTCGGCGTGTCAAAGGTCTCGGTGTAGTCGACGCCGGCGTCCTTCAGGATGCCGTTGAAGGTGCCCGCATACATGTCGACCTTGCCGTAGTGATTGCGCGTGCCGAATACGTGGTCGAAATTCACCCAGCCGTAGAAGAAGCCCCATGCGACGTCGCGCATCATCGCGCGCAGGAACGCGTCCGCCGGCATCGCATGCGTGCGGGTCTGGCCTTTCGCGGGCCAGCTGATCTTCACGAAATATTCGTCGCGCTGGAAGGCGAATTCGCCAAGCTGAAAGCGGCGGTAGCCGGTGACGGCATCGGCTTCGGTCGATCGCACCAGATCGGCGGCAAAGCCGGTAGAAAGGTCGAGGGTCTCGAGGGTGGCCATTACGTGTCTCCTGGAATAGTCGAATGCGGTCGGAAGGTCAGTGCAGGCAGATCTCGGCCCACTTCTCGACGGACAGCTCGCCGAGCACGGTCTGGACGAGCGCGACGCCCGGCCGGCTCGCGGTGAAGCGATACGCACAACCGGCCGGCAGCAGCGCCTGATGCCCTTTACGCAACACGACGTACCCCATGTTTCGGCCGGCCGGATGCGCGCCCGCGCGCACGGTGCCGCGGCCCGATTGCGGCGGATCGTCGAGCTTGATGAAGTCGATGCGGACTTCGCCGTCCATCTGGATCGCGAACTCGTCGTGCGCGCACGCGAACCACGGCGACTGCCCGTCGGTCCGCAACACTTCGATCACGTATTCGAGGTTCTTGCCGGCGACGACCTTTTCGTAAGGGGCCGACTTCGACGCCACCTCGAAGACGTTCGAGAAGGCGTAGTGCTGCGCGCTGCCGCTGGTGATTTCGATCTCGCCCTTCCGGTAACCATCGAGCGAACCGAAGACGGTGTGGAATGCCGTGCTGGTCATTGCTGTCTCCTGAGTTGAACCGCTTGTTGGATTCCACTCTAGGGGCAACGAACACCAGCAACAAGGCAACGGACGACGATTACGGCATTTGCGTTTCGCGAATAATCCGCGCGGGTCAACGCACCCAGCCGCGCGCCAGCAGCGGCAGATCCCACGGCGATTCGTCGCCGATGTATTCGGCGAGGAATTCGACCAACGCTCTCACCTTCAACGCCTGTCGCTGCGTCGCGGGATAAACGGCGGCGAAGCTCAGCGGCGCGAGCTGGTAGTCGGTCAGGATCGGCACCAGGCGGCCCGCGACGAGCGCGTCGCTCGCCACGAGCGTCGGCAGGCAGACGACGCCGCCGCCAGTCAACGCGTACTCGCGCAACAGATGAACGGAGTTCGAGCGGATCATGCCCGGCAACTCCATTTCGACGACCTCGTCCCCGCGCGTCATCGTCCAGCGGTTGCGCGACGGGTAGCCCGAATACAGCGCCGTGGTGTGTTGCAGCAGATCGCGCGGATGTTGTGGTGCACCATGCGCGTCGACATACGCTGGCGCGGCACAGAAGAGACGCCTGACCGTAAACAGCCGTCGCTCGATCAGCGACTCGGAAATCGGCGGGAAGATCTGGAACGCGATGTCGAACCCTTCTTCGACAGGGTCGACGACGCGATCGTTGACGATGATGTCGAGCTGGATGCCCGGATAGCGCTGATTGAATGCGGCGAGCGGCGCGCCGAAGTGATCGAGCGCGAAGCCGGGCAGCATCTGGATGCGCAGCCGGCCGGTCGGTGTGGCGCGCAGTTCGCGCATCTGGTCCGTCAGCTCGTTGACGCGGCCCACCACCTCGGCACACTCGCGATAGAACGTCTCGCCGACTTCCGACAGCCGCACGTGGCGCGTGCTGCGGTGGAACAACGGTGCATTGACGAACTTCTCGAGCTGCTGGATGCGGTTCGTCACGACCGAACTCGTCACACCCAGTTGCCGCGCCGCTTCGGCGAAGCTGCTGGCCTCCGCGACCCTCACGAATGCCTCGATGCTCAGAAACCGGTCCATACCGCACCTTTTTTCGACAGCGGAACCGGCAGTCTACCTGTGCGGGCGAAGCGCTGTGTCATGCAAAAGGCGTCACTGTGTCGCCAAATCGATGTCAATCGCCGGGCGCGCCGGCACCGGTGCTCGAAGGTACGCCCGCGCCGGTATGCGCTCGCCGGCATTACCGCGACTGCTCGCCGGCGGCCAGCCCCGGTTGCACGGCCGCGCGGCGCTGCAGCACGGCCGGTGCGGTTTCCTTCAGCAGCAGGCTGACCACGATGCCGAGCAGCACCGAGCCCATCGGCAGCCACAGAATGTTCTGGATGCCAAAGTGTGCGGCAACGTAGCCGCCCATCGCCGGCGCGATGCCGCCGCCGAAGATCTCGCCAACGCCGACCACCACGCCGATGGACGTCGACACGAGGCCGACCGGCGCGGCCTCGGTCGCTACCGGCCCGGACAGCAGCGACACCAGCCCGAGCGTGAAGAACGATGCGACGAACAGCACACCGAACAGCGCGAGCGGCTGCGGGCCGAGGCCGCGGAACACGTAGAGCATCACGGCCGTGCCCGCGAAGCCGACGATGCTGGCGATGCGGCGGCCGACCAGATCGGACAGGCCGGGCAACCCGAACTGGCCGAGAAAGCCGCCGAAGCCGATCGCGGACACGACGAGCCCCATCTTCTGCGTGCCGAGCGACAGGTAATCGGTCAGGTACAGCGGCAGCAGCGCGCCGAGCACGAAGACGCCCGTCATCGCACAGCACAGCGCGGCCATCGCGACGAGAATGTTGCGGCTCCTGAGCACATGCCCGAGCGACGCGGGTGCGTGCTCCGACGCGACCTCCTTCGCAACCTTCGGCTCGCGGATCACGAAGAACATGATCGCGCCGAGGATCAGGCCGGGCACGGCCACGAGCGCGAAGACCCAGCGCCACGACACGAAACCGAGCAACTGCGTGGCGATGATCGGCGACAGCGCGAGGCCGAACAGCGCGAAGCCGCTTTGCTGCAGGCCGAGGTTCAGGCCGCGCCGCCGCGGATGCGACGCATCGGCGGTCGCCGCAAAACTCGTCGGACAGAACGAGCCTTCCGCGACGCCCATCAGCCCGCGAATCGCCATCAGGCCGAGCAGCCCGCCCGCGAGCCCCGAGAAGCCCGACAGCAGCGAGAACGCGATGATGGCCGGTATCAGCACCTTCCGGCGGCCGATCTTGTCCGAGATACCGCCCATCAGCGCCGCGAAGATGCCCCACGACAGGCCGAGCACGCCGATGCAGTTGCCGACGTCCTGTGCGGTCAGGTCGAGGTCCTTCATGATCGAAGGAAACAGCGGCGCGATGAGCCAGCGGTCGAGGCCGACCAGCCCGAAGCCGAGCGCCAGCAGCGTCACCGCCTTCCACTCGTATGAGGTATCCCACTCGTTTGCTTGCATGTCCGTCTCCGTGGACGCCGGTTCGCCCGCGTGCGCCGCAGCGCCTGCGCATGGCCCGGGTCCGATGGTTTTTGTGTGCGACGCGAATCGCGAGGATCGCGAGGAAGTGCCGGCTGGCGTCCGGATTCGACGCATCGAACGGGCTCAGCCAACGCCACCACGATAGGTGCGCGGCCGCCGATCGGGTATGGAACAACCAGCGAACGCGTCATTCGCGAAACGCAAATAATCGGGAGCGGCGGGCGGGAAGGGGCGGCGGGAAAGCGTCGGGCGAAGGGTGCGGCACTGGAGTGGCACTCGCTCGCGTGTTACCGGGGGAATCCCTCATAGACCTCGGGGTGTCGGCGGACTGCTCGCTCGGTGCGGTCGATTCCGTGTTGGAAAACGTGCTCGATGGATGCGGAGCAACTGGAAAGAAGTGCTCCGGGCACCCTTCCGGCGAGCCGTCGCCGTCGAAAACTTCGTCGCCAATCTTCACCTGTATGGGCACCGGCCAGATCGAGAAGTAAATTCCATTATTCATCGATTTCATAAAACATTATTCCACACGGAGCCCAATCCCCAGCCAACTTTGGATCCTTTTTCCCTTCTGTCCCCCGTATCATTTCCGTCACTACGCAATCAGCAAGAGACGGACATGAGCGACACCACCCCGCTGCACTACCTCGACTACGCAGCCACGACCCCTGCCGATCCGCGCGTGATCGAAGCGATGACGGCCTGCCTCGGCTTCGACGGCATCTTCGGCAACCCCGCATCCAGTTCGCACGCCGCCGGCCGGCTCGCGAAAGACAAGGTCGAGCACGCCCGCGCGCAAGTCGCCTCCCTGATCGGCGCGGATGCCGACGAGATCGTCTGGACGTCGGGCGCCACCGAGTCGAACAACCTCGCGCTGAAGGGCTATGCGGAACACGCGACCGGCAAGCGCCACCTGATCACGAGCCGCCTCGAGCACAAAGCCATCCTCGACACGATGGCGAACCTGGCGAAACACGGCACACAGGTCACCTTCCTGACCCCCGATGCCCACGGCGAAATCACCGCCGACGCGGTGGCGGCCGCGATCGGCCCCGACACCGGCCTCGTGTCGCTGATGCTCGTGAACAACGAGATCGGCACGCTGACCGACATCGGCGCGATCGCCCGCATCGTGCATGCCGCCGGCGCACTGCTCCACGTCGACGCCGCGCAGGCGCTCGGCAAGACGCCGATCGACGTGCGCGCGCTCGGCATCGACATGATGTCGATGTCCGCCCACAAGGTGTACGGCCCGAAGGGCATCGGCGCGCTGTTCGTGCGCCGCGAGATCGCGAGCCGGATCGCGCCGCAGATTCACGGCGGCGGCCACGAGCGCGGCTTGCGCTCGGGCACGCTCGCCACGCATCAGATCGTCGGCATGGGCGTCGCATGCGCGCTCGCCGCTGAAAAGCTCGACGGCGAAGCCGCACGGATCGCGGCGCTCGGCGCGCGGCTCACCCGCGCGCTGTTCGCGCTCGGCGACGTCACGCAGAACGCGGCCGCCGCCCGCCGCATCCCGCACACGCTGAGCCTGACGGTGCATGCGCCGGGCTTCTTCCCGTTCATGCTCGGCGATGCGCTCGCCGTGTCGTCCACCTCCGCATGCAATTCGACCAGCGGCGCGCCGTCCCACGTGCTGACCGCGATCGGCCTCGATGCGGAAACCGCCGGGCGCACGGTGCGCATCAGCTTCGGGCGGTTCTCGACCGAACAGGACGTCGACTTCGCGATCGGCTGTTTCGCGCGGGCGATCGAGCAATGTCGGGCCGCGGCGGCGACCGGCTTCACCGCGTCGCGGCAGATCACGCCGGCCGACCTGAAGGCGATCCGCAATGCCGGTTTCCGCGCGGTGATCTGCAACCGGCCGGATGGCGAAGGCGACGATCAGCCGGCGTTCGAGGAGATCGCCGCGGCCGCGCGCGAACTCGGCATGGACGCGCGCTACCTGCCGGTCGAACGCGACCGCATCGGCGACGCGGAAGTCGACGCGTTCGGCGCGCTGGTCGACGCGCTGCCGAAGCCGGTGCTCGCGTATTGCCGCAGCGGCAGCCGCTCCGGCCTGCTTTGGAATCGGCTGTCCGCGCGACGCACGGCCTGAGCCGCCGCCCTTCCGCCGTTACGCGTCACCCCTGCGTTCACGCACGAAGCCGATGCCTCGCTGCATGAACGCCGGATGGCGCCGGTCACTTCCGCCTCACGTCTGTTCATCGCCGTTCACCGGCGTATAGATCGCCAGCTTCAGCGCGGGATCGTCGTTCGCCTGAAACGTCGCGTACTCGTAGCGCTGCGTGCCGCGTCGCGCATGCACGAGCACCTTCTCGCCCGACACGCCACTGCGCACGTCATGCGCATCCCACCATTGTGCGAACTCGCCGCTGCCGGTGCGCAGGCGCGCCACCAGCGCGACGAACGCCGGGTCGCTCGCGTAGAGATCGTGGTTCGCGCGAAACAGCGCGATCATCCGGCGTGCCTCGTCGGCCCAACTGGCGGCGAACAGCGCACGCGCGTACGGCGCCTCGAACATGTAGACGAGGATGTTGCGATCGGCCGGCGCCAGCCGGTCGAAGCCGAGCAGATCGGCCGCGGCAGCATTCCACGCGAGGATGTCCCAGCGCCGGCCGGTCACGTACGCAGGCTGCTGAAGATGCGCGACGAGCCGCGCGATGGCCGGCGGCACATGCTCCGGCACGAACGCACGTGCCCCGTCGCGCCGCGCGAGCGTGCGCAGGTGGGCGGCTTCGGCCTTGTCGAGCCGCAACGCGCGCGCCAGCGCGTCGAGCGTCGCATCCGACGGATTGACGTCGCGCCCCTGCTCGAGCCGCACGTACCAGTCGACGCCGATGCCCGCCCGTTCCGCGACTTCCTCGCGCCGCAGGCCGGGCGTGCGCCGGCGCGGGCCGTCGTGCAGGCCGACGGCATCCGGGCGCAGCTTCTTGCGCCGCGAGCGCAGGAAATCGCCGAACGGGGTTCGCGTGGTGACGGTCATCGGGTTCGCTCCGTGCTGGGTGGTACCGGCCGATCCTGGGTTCGCGCCGGGCCTTGTTGCCGATTCTAAGCCTGCCAGAATCGACGCGTCCCCACCCCGAGGAAGCGTCATGAAAGCTGCGATCCTGAAGTCGCTCGGCCAGCCGCTCGCGATCGAAACGATACCGGACCCCGTGCTCGGCACCGGCGAAGTCGTCGTGGACGTCGTCGCGACGCCGGTTCTGTCCTATGCACGGGAAGTGTTCAGCGGCGAGCGCCGCTATCCGATCGAGTTGCCGATGGTGCCGGGCTGCGGCGCGATCGGCCGGGTCCGGCAAACCGGCCCCGACGCGACGCAATTGCAGCCGGGCGACTGGGTGTTCTGCGACCCGACCGTGCGCTCGCGCGACGATGCGCGGATGCCCGACATCGTGCTGCAGGGCTGGAGTGCGCGCGGCGAAGGCGGCAAGCAGTTGCAGCGCTATTTCCACGACGGCCCGTTCGCCGAGCGGCTGCGCGTGCCGACCGAGAACGCGGTGCGCATCGGCGCGATCGCGCCGGCCGACGCCGCGCGCTGGTGCGCACTCAATACGCTGCTCGTGCCTTACGGCGGCCTGCTTGCGTCCGACCTGCGCGCCGGCGAAATCCTGCTCGTCAGCGGCGCGACCGGCAATTTCGGCAGCGCCTGCATCGCGGTGGCGCTGGCGATGGGCGCGCAATGCGTGGTCGCGCCCGGCCGTAATGCACGCGTGCTGGCGGAGCTCGAACGCCGCTTCGGCGAGCGCGTGCGCACGGTCGGGCTGACCGGCGACGAAACCGCGGACCGCATCCGCATGCAGCAGGCGGCGCCGGGGCCGATCGACTGCGTGATCGACCTGATGCCGCCGTCGGTGCCGGCGACGACGGTGCGTGCCGCCGTGATGGCCGTGCGTCCTTATGGACGCGTGGTGCTGATGGGCGGCGTCGGCATGCTCGGCGGAGCCGGGCTCGAGCTGCCGTATCCGTGGATCATGCGCAACGACATCACGCTGCGCGGCAAATGGATGTACCCGACGGAAGCCGTGACGCTGATGACCGGGCTCGTCCGCGGCGGGTTGCTCGACCTCGGGCATTTCGACGTAACGGTCTTCGCGCTCGACGACGCGAACGACGCGGTCGCGCATGCGGCGGAACATGGCGGGCCGTTCAGGATGACGGTGATCGCGCCGTAGCCTGCGCGATGGGTGCTACTTCGGATACTCCAGTTGCAGCGCGACCCAACTGGACGTCGCGTCGTCGTAGCGCGCCGCGATATCGGCAAGCACGCCGGGCAGCGCCGAATCGCCCCGCCGGCCAGCCGACATCGCCACACGCGCGTGCCGGACATCGGCCGGCTGCGCCAGCAACCGCAGCCCGTGCCTCGACTCGACTACGCTCGCATCGGCCGTCGCGACGACATCACTGCGCCAGGTCCGCGCCCACGCGTCGGCGGTCAACGCGACCGTGAGTTCGTCGAACCCGCTTTCGACCGGCAGATCGAACGTCTCGTGCCGCCAGAACGCGAGGCGGTTCATCAATGCGATCGCCACCGCGCGCGCGGTCAACCCGAACCGGCCACCGTCGTGATCATCGCTCCAAGCCTGTACGCCGAGGCCCCGCGCTGTCTCGCGCGCTGCGTTCGGTCCGGCCAGCACACCCAGCAACGCCAGCGAAGCGGGAATCGATGCGGATACGCCGGTCGTCGTCATGACGTTGCCGTCCATCACGTAGCGACGATCGTCGACCCATTTCGTCTCGGTGAAGCGGCGACGCAGGCCCTCGCGCGAATACCAGTGCGACGTTGCGGTGCGCTGCCGCAGCAGGCCGGTGTTCGCGAGGACCTCGGCGCCATCGCAGATCGCCACCATCGTCGCGCCGGCAGCAGCCTGCCTACGTAGCCAGGCCAGCACGGCCGGCCGGTCCGCACGATGCAGCGCGGGAACGATCACGACGTCGGCGCCCGCGGGCACCGTCGCGTCGAACCGGTCGAACGTGGTATCGGCCAGCATGCGCAGGGCGGGCATCAGTTCGACCGTGCCTTCGTCGGCCGACACGGCGACGACATCGACGGCGCCGGAGCGCTTCAGAATCGCGTACGGAACGATGAAATCGGTCGTCTCCGTGCCGGCGTTGTCCGCGACGATCACCACGAGCGGCCGCGTGCGGCCCGCCTTCGGCATGGCGATCGTCAGCGTCCGGGCCGCCGCCGGCGCATCTTCCGCCATCGCCCGCGTCGGCCCCCCAATGCCCACGCACCCAACAGCCCGCACACGAGCAACACCGCGCTGCCTGTCTTCCGTTCCCGCATCGTCCACCCGTATCGATCGATTGCATGTCCGGAAAATTACAAGGATCATGCTCGCGGTCACAAGGACAACTCCACCGCACTTTCCGCCATGTCCCAGTCAACCTGTTCGGCACGCGACATCGTCGTCGTCGGCTTCGAAGGCGTCCAGTCGCTCGACATCACGGGGCCGATGGAAGTGTTCGCGGTCGCGAACCGTCATCTTCCGGCGCACGCCGCCCCATACCGGCTCACGCTCGCGTCGCAACACGGGGACGACATCGTCACGCACGCGGGCCTGCGCCTCGCCGGCGCGGCCGCACTGGCGGCGCTGCCCGCACGAATCGACACGATCATCGTCGCGGGCGGCGATGAAGCGGCGCTGCGGCACGCCGCGTCGGAAGCCGGCGTGCTGCCGTGGCTCCGCACGCGGATCGCGGACACGCGGCGCATCGCGAGCATCTGCACGGGTGCGTTCGTGCTCGCCGCCGGCGGATGGCTGGACGGCAAGCGCGCGACCACGCACTGGAACCAGTGCGCGACGCTACAGGCGCTCTGTCCCGACGCGCGGATCGAACCGGACGCGCTCTACGTGAGCGATCCGCCGTTCCATACGTCGGCCGGCGTGACGGCCGGCATCGATCTGTGTCTGGCACTCGTCGAGGCGGACTGCGGCGCGCCCACCGCGCTCGCGGTCGCACGCGAACTGGTGCTGTTCATGCATCGTCCCGGCGGACAGGCGCAGTTCAGCGTCGGGCTCGACATCCAGGCTCGTGCGACGCCGCGCATGCGTTCACTGCTCGCCGACATCGCCGACGATCCGGCCGGCGACCTCGGCGTCGCCGCGCTGGCCGCGCGAATGCACATGAGCGAACGGACCTTCGCGCGCAATTTCTTCAGGGAGACCGGCGTGTCGCCCGCGCAGTACGTGCTGGCCGCGCGTGTCGAGCGAGCGAAGGCGCTGCTGGAGCGGGCCGACTGGCCACTCGAACGGATCGCGGAACGCGCGGGATTCGGCAGCGTGGACGCGCTGCAGCGTGCGTTCGCGAAACGCGTCGGCGCCTCGCCGCGCGACTATCGCGCGCGCTTCGGGCCGCGACGCGAGAAGCGGCGGAGGGAATAGGACGCCGGCCGATCCAGCGCCTGCGCCCGCCGACATTCGGCGGCCCGCGCGACCGAAAGCCGCGCCGGCTGCCGCCCTGCCCGGCTACGTCACTCGTCCTGCTGTTCCTGCTGCGCCTGCACCTGCCGCTGCCGGATGAACTGCCGGACATCGCTCATCGTCACGCGGCCGGTGTGCTTCGCATCGATCTCGTCGAAGTGCTTCGACACGAAGCCGAGCCCGCTGCTCTGCGCCTGCGCTTTCGTCACCGCCGCGCCGTTGCTCAGCACGGTATTGCCGCCGAGCCGCGCGTCGACGCGCTGTTGCGCCTGCTGTTGCAAGGCCGCGCCGGTCGACGGCAACACCGGCGCCGCGCGCGTGGCCGGAAAGAACGGACCGTCGACACCGCGCCCGCCGTGCGGCAGCTTCACCGGCGCCACCGCCTGCGGCGGCAACGCATGGGCACTGCTCATCACGGCACCGAGCACGATCAACGGAGACATACGCCGCATCAATTGGATTAGGGACATGATCGCTCGCATTCAATGGATGAAGAGAGGGTTCCTTTGATAAGGACTCCGTCGCTCAAGGGGTTGCCGCCAGCGTCGTCGCGGCGGTCGCGCCTGGCGTGCTGCCGGTCGGGACGCTCGGCGGGTTTTCATCCGGCCACGGCGGCGGCAGCGTGTGCAGCGTCAGCGCCGTCGGAATCCGCGCGCCCTTGTAGAAGGTCTGCAAATCCCGCTTCATCTGCGGGCGCGCGACGTCGTCCAGATAGATCATGTGACCACCCTGGAAGAAGTTCACCTGCAGCTTCGGATTCAGGCCCTTCACCGTCTGCAGCCGCGCGAGTTGCTTCTCGGTGTTGAAGAACGGCGTCGCGAGATCGTGGAAGCCGTTCTCCGCGAGCACGCGAAGCTTCGGGTTGAGCTGCAGCGCGCCGAGCAGATCGGGGATCGTGTCCGGCATCGGCTGGCCGTCGTGCGAGAAATCCCAGACCTCGATGATGTTGTCGTTCAGCGGCAAGTACGTCGCGTTCGGGGCCGTATAGCCGAGGTAATCCGGCATCTGCGTCGCGAGCGCGTTCGTGAACGGCTGAGAGATCAGGATGTCGGACGGATCGCCGTCGTTCTGCAGCCGCGGGTCCGAATTCGGCAACGACACGCGCCCGTCGTACCGGCCGATCGTCGTGCCGGGCAGCAGGCTCGTGCCGAACGGATTCGCGTTGAAGTAACCGCGCAGCGCCTGCTGGGTGAGGCTCGACGGGATCGACCACAGCCTGAGCGTCGCATCGCTCGGGAACACCGGCGTGCCGAGCGCATCCGGGATGCCGAGCTGGCTCAACACCCACGACTGCGAGTACTTCTGCAGCTGGCTGTAGATCAGCGTCGTGAACAGTTCCGTCTGCAGTGCATACAGATCCTGGTTCACCGGCGCCGGCGACACCTGGTTGAAGTACGCCGCGACCGCCGCGTAGCCGGGCAGATAGCCGGCCACCGTGTCGGTATCGAGCAACAGCCCTTCGGTCGATTGCGTGATCGCCACCGCTTCCACCGCGTCCGCGAAGTAGTTCAGGATCGCCGACTGCAGCACGATGCCCGTCAGGTGCACGCCGGCCGATTCGAGCGCGAGCGCGAGCATGTCGGTACGCGGCGTGCCGTACGATTCGCCGTACAGGTAGATCGGCGACGTGCCGCGGCTGTTGACGTTCAGGTAGCGCTGGATGAAGTCGCGCATGATGTTCACGTCCACGTCGGAACCCCAGTACTTCTGGTTGGTGTTCGGCAACACGGCTTCCGACAGCCCGGTGCCGGGCGGGTCGATGAACACGAGGTCGGTGGTGTCGATCAGGCTCTCCGCATTGTCGACGAGCGGATAGTTCGGCCAGTTGTTGCCGAACAGCGGATCGGGCGTGGCCACGCGGGTCGGCGCGAACGAGCCGAGGCGCAGCCAGATCGACGACGAGCCGGGCCCGCCGTTATAGACGAACGTGACCGGGCGCGGCTTGCCGTTCGTGCTGGGCGCGGTGTACGCGACATACGACATCGACGCTTCCGGGTTGCCGTTCGCATCCTGCGCGGTCAGGTGGCCGGTGGTGGTCGTGTAGTCGATCGTCTTGCCGCCGCCTTTCCACTGGTAATGCATGACGGCCGCTTTCTCGGACACCTGCGACGGCGCAAGGCCGTCGGTCGCGTTCATCGAGTACGCGACCGGGTCGACGTACGGCTGGTTGGTGGCCGGCGCCTGGGTGCCGGCGGCCTGCGCGCTGGCCTGCTGGCTCGCGGTGGCCTGCGCGAGACTCGACGCGCCGACGGACGACGAATCGTCACCGCCGCATGCCGCGAGCGCCAGTGTCATGGCAGTCAATGCGCCTAGCCCGGCCAGCCGGCCGCGACGAACACGGCGGCTGCCGGTACTGCTCCTGTCTGGTTTCATTCTCTGCCCTTTGATTTCGGATACCGTGTCACAAAGGCCGCCAACGCCCGCGACACGCGCAAGCTGACCCGCCACTCGCGTTGCACGATCGGCAGTCGGCGGTTGGGGATGGGACTGCTAAGAGACTGAACTTGATACAGACACAGCAAACTGCTGGCGAGAATGATGCCCGGACGCGCCCCCTGCAGTTTGGACAACTTTTGTATGACTGAAACTTGAGCCATGACAAAAATAGGCGGTGCTGCGCCGCGTTGTCAAAGATCATTCGGATATTAAAAATCCCGCAATGATGCGAAGGCTGGACAGTGTCTGGTATTTGAAAGAAAACGGAATTATTCGTGCAAGGCGAGCTTTATCGGCTATGTCGCGTCGAATATTTTACTTTTTCGGCATAACACGGAAGCCTTTCCTGCATTGGAGAAACGCATCGAAAGCCTTCAGATCGACAGGACTATTCTTTCAATTTTATTATCGTCAATCGATTAAGACGATGCAGCAGCATGCACACGTCATTCGATGATTCTTTCCATTTCAATCGCACTTCAATCGAAGTATCGATGTGCACCGCATCATCCATAAAATACCGGTTCGATTAATTGTTCACGGCATTATTTACCCGGTATTCGAACGGCTTTCCGGAACGGGCGCGATGTCCGGCATTGCCGCACATCGCGCCGTCACCAAGACTCAAACCACGCTTACTTTCCGCCGCCCGGCAGCGCGATATCGATCAGCACCGGATCGTGATCCGACGAACGATACGCATCGGCCGCGTAGAACGTCTTCTGCTGCTCGGCCGACTTGTACGCAAGCGTGTACTGCAGCGCGAGCGGCTCGTCCGCATTGATGTGCCATTCGTGCACGGCCTTAACGTGCGACGCGAGCGGCAGCGTCGCCAGTGCGTGGTCGAGATAACCGGCTTCGCCGTTGTACACGTAGCTGTACGCATTCGCGCCGATCCAGCGCGCGACGAGGTTGCGGTAGCCGCGCGATTCCAGCGTGCGGATCGGATCTTCGTACGTGTAGCTGTTGAAGTCGCCGATCAGCAGCACGCCCTGGCTCTTGACGCCCGTCGGGTTGCCGGCCAGCCAGTCGGCGACCTTCGCCGCCGCGCGCGTGCGCGTCGGGTTCCAGCAGCCTTGACCATCGCCCTGGTCGAGATCGTCGTTCGCGGCGTCCGGGCAGTTCTTCGACTTCAGGTGGTTCACGGCCACCGTCAGCGCCTGCTTGTTGCCGTTGACCAGCCGGAACGACTGCGCGAGCGGCTGGCGATTCTTGTCGTCGATCGCGAGCGTCGCCGCACGGCCGACCGGCTCGACCTTGCGGCTGTCGTAGATCATCGCGACCGCAATCGCATCGCCGCCGAGCCGCGACGTGCCCGGATCGACCACGCGCCAGTGGTTGCCCAGCTTCGCCGCGAGCTGGCGCACCGCGCTCAGTTCGCCATAGCCGTTGTTCTGGATTTCCATCAGGCCGATCACGTCGGCGTCGATCGCCTTCAGCGCGCTGACGATCTTCGCTTCCTGGCGCTGGAATTCCTGGAACGTCTTCGCGCCGCGATTGTTCGGATCGTCGAAGCCGCCGCCGAGACCGTTGCCGTTGAAGTAGTTCAGTACGTTGAACGATGCGACGCGCAGGTTCGATTTCGGATCGCGCGCCGGTGCGATGGTGCGCGGGTTCGAACGCGCGTCGAACGCCGGCACGGCCGCGCCCGGCAGCGGCTGCACGCGCCAGGCGCCGTAACGCACTTCGAGCACGCCTTCCACGTCGCGCACGGTGTAGCCCGCGCGCAGCGTGTTCGCGGCCGACAGGCCCGGCGCCGGATACGGCACGGTCGCGGGGTTCTGCTTGTTC
>NZ_BCPP01000028.1:0-17728 GCF_016586125.1 Burkholderia sp. E168m23 | reverse complement strand
GTTCGTGATGGTAGAGCGTATCGAATGCGCCCATCGCGCCCTGCACGATCAGCAGGTTGAGCGCCCAGTCGAAAGCAGGCAACGTGTTCATGCGGTATCCCTCCTCCACAGCCAGACCAGCGGCGGCACCATCGCGACGAGCGCGACGACGTCGATCACTACATGGCCCCACACCTGCGCCTGCCACGACAACAGCATGTCCTGCGGCGCCCAGATCAACAGGCCGGCCAGCAGCCAGCCCCATACTTCCCGTTTCCGTAACCGGTTGCCGAGATGGACGAGCGCGAGCATCCAGACCGCGGCGCACTGCACCGTCGCGCCGAGCAGCGACATCCACCAGACCTGCTGGGCGCGCGCGGCTCCGGGTGCCGCTGCCGACCAGAAATGCCGCTCGATGCCGCGGTGATACGCGTCGAGCCAGGATGCGCCCGCGATCCACGGGAGCACCACGCCGACGAGCAGATGCACGATTGCGGCTGCGTACATCCAGCGCACGACGATGCGGCGCGGGATGTCTTGTGGCGGGCGATTCGCTGCTGCGCTTTCGGCGTTCCTGCCGATGCTGCACGTACCGCCTTCGCAGCAGGCTTCTGCGCGATACCCGAGCCACCGCGATACCGCTTGCCGATTGCCCGCCAGGCGGCGATACAGCGATGCGAATACGGCACGCATCGCCGGCACGCGAAGCAGCCGGACGAGCCCGCGACGGCCGAGTAGCGTGTGAGCAGCGAGGATGCTGTCGATGCCGGTCAGCATGCGTCCGTCGGGTAGACGCGCATGCAGTTCGCGATTCAGCGCGGGCAGGTCGACGTCCAGCGGCACCGGATCGAAACCCGGCTCGGCGATGTCGACGAACGCGAGCCGGTGTCGCACGTCGTGCTCGCCGAGACGCCGGATTTCCGCGACGCATAACGGACATCGCCCATCGAAATACAGCACCAATTCATTTGCATTCATGCTTTGCACTCCTTCTTGTTTTCTCAAGCATCATGAATCGATCGACTGCTGTCCCGCGTACGCCGTCGCTCCCGTGCGACGACGACCGGCTTACATCGGCTTGACCACCATCAGGAAATAGACGGTCAGCATCGCGAAGAACGCCGGATAGCCGAGCAGTTCCCAGCGCTTCGCGTAGCGCCAGTAGCGCGCCGGCAATGCGGCATCGCCGTTCGCGTGCGCAAGCTTCGCCATCGATGCAAGTTCGAGTTGCAGCCAGACGACCGGCAGCCAGCACGCACCGGCAACCGCGTACAGCACGATCGACGCGAGCAGCCACGGCGTATGCCACGGCCAGCCCGCCGTGTGCGCGAGCCACAGCCCGGACGCCGGCTGGAAGATCACGGCCGGCGTCGTGAACCACCAGTCCGCGCGCACCACGAGCCGCGACACGGCCGCGATCGCGGGCACCGACCGCGTGCGGTTCGCGAAGAACAGGTAGAACGCGGTGCCGAACCCCGTGCCGACCAGCAGCACCGAGGACAGGATGTGAAGGGCCTTGATGACGAGATAGGTGTTCATGCTTGTTCTTCTTCTGAATAGAGGATCAACAGGATGGCGAGAATCGGCACGTTCTTGAGCACGGGGCCGAACGGTTCGGCCAGCAGGCCCGGCATCGTGACCGCGATGACCGCCGAGTACGCGACGATCAGCGCCGCCTGCGCGGCCCACAGGCGCCGCGACGGCGCGACGACGGTCGCGATCCCGAACGCGAAATCCACCGCGCTGGCCGCGTAGAGCGCGATCAGCGCGGGCATGCCCGTCAGGTGCGCGGGCGCAAGCAGCGCGAGGCTCGCGTGCAGCGGATGGATGAATGCGCTGGCGATGGCCGTCCAGATCCACACGATCGCGAGCGCGCCCAACAGCAACGGGCGCCGCCACATCGCGAGCGCGTCGCGGCGCAACGCGGCGGCTTCCGCGCCGATGAAGCTGTCGATGCCGCGCGGCGGCCGGCCGAGCACGGCCGCGGTGGCCACCGGATCGCCGGTGTTGCCGCCGCGCAGCATCGTCCACGTGTCGCGCGTCAGCATCGCCCCCGGCCACACGCCGAGCAGCGCGGCCGCCGCGCCGACCAGCCGGCCCGGCAGCGTCACGCGGGCCGCCGGCGGAAATCCGAGCGCGGCGCGATAGGCGGCCAGCATCTCGCGGTATTCGACTTCGTCGCGGCCGACCACGTCGATCACGCGGCGGGCTCGCGCCGGCGGCGAATCGCTCGGCTGCATCACGAGCCGCGCGACGACTTCGGCGAGATCATCGACATGCACCGGGCGCAGTCGCTGATGCCCGCCTGCCGGCAGCACGTGCACGGGCAGGCTCGCGAGCATCCGGAAAAACCGCGCGGACGCGCCGGCCGCCCCGTAGACGAGCGCGGGGCGCACGATGCGGAAGTCGATCGGCAGCGTCTGCAGGAAACGGTCGGCCGCCTGCTTGCTCGCGAAGTACCGCGTGTCGCCGCGCTCGACGCCGAGCGCCGAGATCTGGATCACGCGCCGCACGCCGGCCCGGCAGCACGCGGTAAAGAGCGCGCTCGGCGCGGCGCGATGCACGGCATCGAGCGTCGCGCCGCGTCGATCGGCCAGCATGCCGACCGCGTTGATCACCACGTCGACGCCCTTCAGCCGCGCGAGCCACGCGTGCGGATCGACGTCGTGCGCGAAGTCGATCGCGACGTCGTACGGGCCGGCCGCGTGACGCACGCCGCGCAGCACGCGATGCCCGCCGGCTTCGAGCTGCGCGCACAGCGCCCGCCCGATGAAGCCGTTCGCGCCGCAGACGAGCACGGTCACGCCGCGTACGCCGGTGCGCTCGGGCGGGCAGATCGACGGCAAGGCTGCGTTCATTTTCACTCTCTATTTACAGTTATTTCTGTACAGACAGAAATAACAACCCCGAAAAAAGCGGGCTGCGTGCCCGCTCTCCCGTTACCGCTTACTTCGACGGCTTGCGCCTGACCGTCTGGCTGATCTTCGCGCCGATGCCGAGCGCCTTCATCAGCGTATCGGGCTTGAGCCGCAGCATTTCGTCCGACCAGGTCGTCAGCGTCTCGACGAACTGCAGCGTGTCGCGGATGCGCTGTTCGGTCTCGCGGCTCTCGTTCGCGATCTCCGGGCTCGTCAGGCAATCGCGCAGCACCGTGAGCGTCGGCTCGATCTCGCGCTGCCGCCGCCCTTCGACGATCAGCTTGAACAATTCCCAGATGTCGGTCGACGTCTCGAAGTGGTCGCGGCGGTCGCCGAGCACATGCACGACCTTCGCGAGCCGCCACGCCTGCAGCTCCTTCAGGCTCGTGCTGACGTTGGAGCGCGCGACGTTGAGCGTCTCGGCGATCTCGTCGGCCGCAACCGGCCGTCCGGCCAGGTAGAGCAACGCGTGAATCTGCGAGACGGTGCGGTTGACGCCCCACCGCGAGCCCATTTCGCCCCAGTGGAGAATGAATCGTTCGGCAATCGGTGTGAGTTCCATGGTGGGGAATTTAGTTTTTTCAGTTATTTCTGTCAAGAGAGAAATAACCGGGCGATCCGGCACCTTCCGGTCGCGCCCGCCCGCGATCGGCCGCTTCCTTTACAATGCGCGGGATTTTTCCGATTTCAGGCCGTCCCCGCCTTTCAGACAAGAGGTTTCCATGATCATCAAACCGCGCGTGCGTGGCTTCATCTGCGTGACGACTCATCCGGTCGGCTGCGAAGCCAACGTCAAGGAACAGATCGACTACGTGACTTCGCACGGCCCGATCGCCAATGGCCCGAAAAAGGTGCTCGTGATCGGCGCGTCGACCGGCTACGGCCTCGCCGCCCGGATCTCGGCCGCATTCGGCTCGGGCGCGGACACGCTCGGCGTGTTCTTCGAGCGTGCCGGCAGCGAGACGAAGCCGGGCACGGCCGGCTGGTACAACAGCGCCGCGTTCGAGAAATTCGCCGCGGAAAAGGGGCTGTATGCACGCAGCATCAACGGCGACGCCTTCTCCGACAAGGTCAAGCAGGTCACGATCGACACCATCAAGCAGGATCTCGGCAAGGTCGATCTGGTCGTCTACAGCCTCGCCGCACCGCGCCGTACGCACCCGAAGACCGGCGAAACCATCAGCTCGACGCTCAAGCCGGTCGGCAAGGCCGTCACGTTCCGCGGCCTCGACACCGACAAGGAAGTAATCCGCGAAGTGTCGCTCGAACCGGCGACGCAGGAAGAGATCGACGGCACCGTCGCGGTGATGGGCGGCGAGGACTGGCAGATGTGGATCGACGCGCTCGATGAAGCCGGCGTGCTGGCCGACGGCGCGAAGACCACCGCGTTCACGTACCTCGGCGAGCAGATCACGCACGACATCTACTGGAACGGCTCGATCGGCGAAGCGAAGAAGGATCTCGACAAGAAGGTGCTGTCGATCCGCGACAAGCTGGCCGCGCACGGCGGCGATGCGCGCGTGTCGGTGCTGAAGGCCGTCGTCACGCAAGCCAGCTCGGCGATCCCGATGATGCCGCTGTACCTGTCGCTGCTGTTCAAGGTGATGAAGGAAACCGGCACGCACGAAGGCTGCATCGAGCAGGTGTACGGGCTCCTGAAGGACAGCCTGTACGGCGCGACGCCGCACGTCGACGAAGAAGGCCGCCTGCGCGCGGACTACAAGGAACTCGATCCGCAGGTGCAGGACAAGGTCGTCGCGATGTGGGACAAGGTGACGAACGAGAACCTGTACGAGATGACCGACTTCGCGGGTTACAAGACGGAGTTCCTGCGCCTGTTCGGCTTCGAGATCGCCGGCGTCGACTACGACGCGGACGTGAACCCGGACGTGAAGATCCCGGGCATCATCGACACGACGGTCTGACGCGTCGATCCGCCGCCGCGCTCACGGCGCGGGCGGCGGGTTCGCACGACCGGCGGCGTCAACGCGGCGCCGGTTCTTCCAGATAGACGCCCGACGACAGCGTGGCCTTCACCTGCCGCGTGAACTCGTCGGTCGACACTTCCTCCGCCCCCGCTTCGATGGCGTCGTACGCCTGACGCACGACGTCGGCCGGCGTGGCCTTCGGCACGTCGAGGCCGGCCGTCAGGTCGGTATCGATGAAACCGGCATGCAGCCCGACGACCTGCGTGTGCTGCTCGCGCAGCGAATGGCGCAGCCCGTTGGTCAGCGCCCATGCGGCCGATTTCGACACGCCGTAGCCCGACAGGATCGGCCGGTTCACCCAGCTCGCGACCGACAGGATGTTCAGGATCGCGCCGCCACCGTGGGCCGCGAGGGTGCCCGCGAACGCGCGCGACATCGCCAGCATCCCGAACACGTTGGTCTCCAGGTGCGCGCGCAATGCGTCGACGGCGCCCTCGTCGGTCAGGCTGCCGAGCCGCGCGATGCCGGCATTGTTGATCAGCAGCGTGACGTCGCGCGCCGCATCGGCCGCCGCGGCGACCGCCGCCGGATCGGTCACGTCGAGCTTCACGGGCACGACGCCCGGCAGCGTCACGCTGGCCGGATCGCGCGCGCCCGCGTAGACCTTCCGCGCGCCCCGTTCGAGCGCCTGCTTCGCGAACTCGAGGCCAAGCCCGCGGTTCGCGCCCGTGATGAAAACGACTGCACCTTCGATCTTCATGACCCTTCCTTTCGGAGATTGAATCCCGCGCGTGCCGGTTCGCCGCACGCCCGGAATCCGGTGAAAAACCACGCTGCCATCGTGTACCGAACCGTTGCCCCGCCGGTGCCGACAGCCGGGCCGTCCCGCCGCCCGCGCCTCGCCGCACCCCAGACCCCGACCGACTTCGATCCATGCTGCGCCGGTTGCTTCGCTTCGTCCGCGAAGTCGGCTACACTCGAATCTCAATGTCGATCACCATCGTCTTTGCGATGCATGGTGCCAGCGCGACTTCGGCACGTCAATGGTGATCGCCATTGTGTTTTCAATCGACGCAATTGCAGGAATGAGGGAGGGATCGATGGGCGTCTCGAGACAACAGGCGGCGGAAAACCGCCACGCGATCGTCGCGGCCGCCGAGCGGCTGTTCCGGCTGCGCGGCGTCGACGCCGTCGGGCTGACGGAATTGATGAAGGAAGCCGGCTTCACGCAGGGCGGCTTCTACAACCATTTCAAGTCGAAGGACGCGCTGGTCGCCGAAGTGATGGACAAGGCGATGCAGGATCGCGCGGATTCGCCGAACGCCGGCAGCGTCGCGAAACAGGTAACGGCGTACCTGTCGGGCGCGCATCGCGACAACGTCGAGGGCGGCTGCCCGCTGTCGGGCTTCGCGGGCGATGCGCCGCGGCTGACCGACGCGGCGCGCGCCTGCTACACGCGCGGCGTCGCCGCGTATCTCGAGCGACTGGAACGCATGGTGGCCACGGAAGGCTCGGCCGCGGCCGACGCGCGCGACGACGCGATCGCCGTTCTCAGCCAGATGGTCGGCGCGCTCGTGCTGTCACGCGCTGTCGCCGGCACCGATCCCGCGTTGGCCGACGAGATTCTCGATGCGGCGCGCCGCACGCTCGTCGGGCAGCCGGACGATCCAGCCGCCGTGCCGGCATAGCGGCTCATCGGCATTCGCGCGCGACCGCGTCGCCATCGCGCGCTATCGGACTGCCCGCGCGGCGTCCCACAGCGGCTGCGCACCGCGCGCCGCATTCCACGCGGCAAACTGCGTGCGCCACGATTCGAACGGCTGCGCGAGCGGATGGCGCGGGTCGTCGCTGAGCGCATACGCCATCCCTTCGATCAGCCAGCGCGGCTTCGTCACGACGGCGAGGTTGCCGAGCACTTCCGCCTGCCGGTGATGGATCAGCTCGTGCGCGAGAAAGTAGGTCTGCCAGCCGCGCGGCGCGATCACCACGCCGAAATCGCCGAGCGTCAGCCCCGCGCGCGCGCCGAGGCCGAACGCATCGGCGCACGTGCGCGTCGAGCAGAACACGACGCGCGGCGCGGCCCGGAACGGGCCGACGGCCGCCGCCGCGCGCGCGGAGCCGTCGCGATAGAGCTGCTGCGCCGCGCCGAGCTTCGCGACATCGTCCGTGCAGATGTCGGCGCTCGGGCACGACACGCCCGGAATCAGCGCGGGCGCGACGACGCGCAACGGCTTGACGAGCGCATACGCGGCAATCGGCAGCGCGACGAGCAGGCCCGTGAGGGCGAAAGCGACGTGGGCGCGTTTCATCGAGGCGGCGGTTCGACGGATGCCATTACGCGAGCTGCTTGTGGAAAAACGTCGTCGCGCACAGCGCGCCGTCGGGCATCAGCGCATAGTTCGGCACGACGCCGACGCGCTGCCAGCCGGCCCGCTCGTACAGCCGTTCGGCGTCGCCGCCCGTCACCGTGTCGAGCACGAGCACGGTCTTGCCGGCGTCGCGCGCGGCCGCTTCGGCGGCCGCCATCAGCCGCGCGGCGACGCCCTGCCGGCGCGCGTACCGCGACACGAGCATCTTCGCGATGTCCGCGCGATGCGGCTGGTTCTCCGGCTGCGCGGTTACGACCTGCACGGTGCCGACGATCCGGCCGGACGCATCCTCGGCGACGAGCAGGATGCGCTCGTCGTTCGCGACGCCCTCGGCCACGCGCGTCCAGAACGCGACGGCGGTCGGCCGCGCGATCGGCAACATGAAGCTGACGGATGCGCCACCTTCGACGCAATCGATCAGCACGTCGGCCAGCGCGTCGACACAAGCCATCGCTTCGCTCGCGCCGACGCGGCGCACGGTAACAGGTTCGGTCATGCCTTCTCCGGTAGTCAGGTGGGCCGCACGCACGGGTTCGGCGTGGGCCGGAATCGGAAACGACACCGGCCAGGCGTCGAGGCGGGCTCAACGGCGACGGGCGTCCGGCAACGCGGCGCCCGGTCGGCGCGTGTTACCGCCCCACTATCGTACGTGACGAAAATGTTCGCTGCATGCCTGCAACATCGCCTACACTTAGCCGAATGGATAACCTTCAAGCCGGCCTCAGCGACGTGTTCCATGCCCTCGCCGATCCGACGCGCTGCGCGATCGTCAGCGCGCTCGGCCAGGGCGAGCGGACCGTCTCCGCGCTGGCCGCGCCGTTCGACATGGCGCTGCCGTCGTTCATGAAGCACGTCGCGGTGCTCGAGCGCAGCGGCCTCGTCGCGACCCGGAAAACCGGCCGCTCGCGCACCTGCGTGCTGGTCGGCAGCCGGCTGACCGAGGCCGAGGCATGGCTCGCCGCGCAGCGCGCGCAATGGGAAGCGCGATCCGATCGTCTCGTCGAATTCGTCGAACGCCGTCACCAGGAGGAGCAAGATGTCAGCCAGCCACGTCGAACCCGCTGAAGCCCACGATCTCGTCATCACGCGCACGCTGCGCGCCCCGCGCCAGGCGCTCTGGCGCGCCTGGACCGACCCCGCGCTGCTGAAGGAATGGTGGTGCCCGAAACCATGGACCACCGAGGTGCGCGCGTTCGACCTGCGGCCGGGCGGCGCTTTCCATACGTTCATGCGCGGCCCCGACGGCGGCACGAGCGACAACCCCGGCTGCTTCCTCGAGATCGTGCCGGAATCGCGGCTCGCGTTCACGTCGATGCTCGCGGGCGGCTGGCGGCCGCAGACGCCGTGGCTGGGCTTCACGGCGATCATCACGATGGCCGACGACGACGCGGGCAGCCGCTACGAAGCGCGCGTGATGCATCCCGACGCCGCGACGCGCGAGCGCCACGAAGCGCTCGGCTTTTTCGAGGGCTGGAACACCTGCATCACGCAGCTCGACGACTTCGCCGCCGCGCTGCGCTGACCGCCGCCTCGCGTGCGGTCATTGCATGCCGCCGCGCCCGCGCCTAGGATTCCTGAAGGAAGCATGACGACACGCCGGGCGCCGGCGTGCACCGTCTCGCACGCTTCGCGGGAGGCGACATGTTGCACACGCACACGCATTCGACCCGGGTCAGCCGGCACCTGAACGCGCCGCGGGGGCGCGTCTATCGCGCGCTGCTCGACCCGCACGCGGTCGAGCAATGGAAGGTGCCCGACGGCATGACCTGCCGCGTGCACGCCTACGACACGCGCGAAGGCGGCGCGCTGCGCGTGTCGCTGAGCTACGACGCACCGTCGGCCGGCAACGGCAAGACCACCGCGCGCACCGACACCTATCACGGCCGCTTCGTCACGCTCGTGCCCGACCAGCAGATCGTCGAGATCGATGTATTCGAAACCGACGATCCGATGCTGCGCGGCGCGATGACGATCACGATCACGCTGTCCGACGAAGCGGGCGGCACGCGCGTGGACGCCGTGCACGACGGCGTGCCGCCCGGCGTGCCGGCCGCCGACAACGAGACCGGCTGGCAGATGGCGCTGGCGCGGCTCGCGGCGCTGGTGGAAGCCGGGTGACGCCGCGCCCGCGCGTCAGCCGAGCCGGTACGCGTGCGTGACCGTGCCGCGGAACAGCGCGTCGCGCTCGTCCGCGCTGGCCTGCGCGGTCAGTCGCTTGAACGCGTTCCAGCCGTTCACGAACGAATACGAGCCCTTGTCGACCGGGAAATTGCTCTCGAACATGCAGCGCCCGGGGCCGAACGCGTCGATGCAGGTCATCATCCACGGCTTCCACGCGTCGGCGAGTTGCGCCGAAGACGGCGGCTTCGCGCCTTTCTCGAAATCGAACCCGTTGATGCGCATCCCGAGGCCGCCGACCTTCACGTACACGTTCGGCAATTGCGCGAGCGTGCGCATCGACGCCGACCAGCGCTCGAACACCTCCGGCCGCTTGTCCGCATAGCTGCCGATCCGCACGACGCCGCCGCAATGGTTGACGATGATCCGCGTCTCCGGGTTCGCTTTGGCGAGATCGAATAATTCGGGCAACTGCGGGAAGAACAGCCACGCGTCGTACGACAGCCCGAGCGGCGCAAGTTGCGCGACGCCGGCCCGGTACGCGGGATCGAGCAGCAGCCCGCGCGGCACCGCCGACAGCGGATTCGCGAGCGTCGGATCGGCATCCCACGTACTCAGGTGCCGCACGCCGCGAAACCGTCCGCGCCCCGCTTCGAGATGCGCTTCCAGCACGTCGCGCACGCGTTCGCCGAGCCGCAGGTCCGCATGGCCGACGATGCCTTTCGCGACAGCCACGGGGCCGTGCTGAAGCGGCTCGGTCACGCCGGCGACGTAAGCCGTCTCGCCCACCGGCTTCAGTTCGGCCGGGCCCGAATCGCGGTAACGCGTCTGCGCCTGCATGTAGACGGACGCCTGGATGTTGTGGCCCGAGCGCGCGTCCCGCAGATAGTCGTCGAGCATGTAGATCCAGCCCGGCCGTTCGTAGAAGTGATGATGCGCGTCGACGATCGGCAGGTCGGGCTCGAGCGCGGGTTCGAGCGCCGACGCGAGCCAGTCGGGGCGGACCGCGAGGTAGTTGCTTTGCGTCATGCGGGAGGCTCCATCATGGGCCGGCGTCTCGGCGAACGCGGGCAGCGCGAGCGAGGCGGCGGCCGCACCGATCAACCGGCGCCGTTTGATCGAAAAGGTCATGTCATTCGCTCCGGTCGAACGCGTACAGCGACAGCGTGAGCAACGTCGTGATCGCCAGCACGATCGCGAGGCCGAGCATCCCGGCCGTGAAGGTGCCGAAGCTGTCCTTCAGGTAGCCGACGAGATAGGGGCCCGCGAAGCCGCCAAGCGCGCCGATCGAATTGATCAGCGCCAGCCCGCCGGCCGCGGCCTGGCCCGACAGGAAGCGCGACGGCAGCGTGTAGAAGATCGTGCGGCCGGCAATCGTGCCGATCAGCGCGAGCGTGATGCCGACGAGCGCCGGCCCGAGCGTCAGGAAATGCGTCGACACGCCGAGCGCCACCGCGCCGATGCACAAGCCGATCGCCAGGTTCGCGACCGGGCCGCCGCGACGGTCCACCCGCTTCGCCCACCACAGCAGCGCGATCGTGGCGAAGAAGTACGGCACCGCGGAGAGCCAGCCGGTCTGCATCGTCGACATCCCGTGCGCCTTCAGCATTTGCGGCAACCAGATGCCGATGCCGTACGAACCCATCGTGAAGCCGAACGAGATCAGCGCAAGCACGTAGACGCGTACGTCGCGCAGCGCGACGCCGAAGCGCTTCTTGCGGCCGGCGGCCGCGCCGTCACGCTCGAACGCGCGCTGCAGCGCGGCCCGCTCGTCGTCCGACAGCCACGCGGCATTCGCCGGCGAATCCGACAGCAGCTTCAGCACGAGGAAGCCGAGCGCGCACGCGGGCAGCCCTTCGACGATGAACATCCACTTCCAGCCGGCGAGCCCGAACGTGCCGTCGAGCTGCAGCAGCCACGTCGACAGCGGGCCGCCGACCAGCGACGACAGCGGCGTCGACACGGTGAACCACGCGAGCACGCGCGTGCGGTAGCTCGCCGGAAACCACACGGCGAGGAAGAAGATCACGCCGGGAAAGAACCCGGCCTCGCCGATGCCGAGCAGCAGCCGGATCGCGTAGAAGCTGGTCGGCCCGGTCGCGAGCGCGGTCGCGGCCGCCATCAGCCCCCACGTGATCATGATGCGGGCGAGCCAGCGGCGCGCGCCGAAGCGGTACAGCGCGAGATTGCTCGGCACTTCGAACACGCAGTAGCCGGCGAACATGATCCCCGCACCCCAGCCGAACTGCGTCGCGGTCAGCCCGAGATCGCGGTTCATCGTGAGCGCCGCGAAGCCGACGCTGGTGCGATCCAGGTAGTTGAAGAAATACGCGAGCGCGAGCAGCGGGATGAAGCGCCACGCGGCCTTGCGCACGGCCCGTTGCTCGATCGACGTGTCGGTCTCGCGATCGGCGGGCAGCGCCGGGGAAGCGGATGTCATGGTTGTCTCCGTGGATGCGGCGCTCCTCTGCCGCGCGGTGCGCGGCCCGGACGCCTTTGTTCGTTCGATGAATCGCGGCCGCGCTACGCGCTCGCCACTTCGTTCGCCGACGGCGCGCCGCCCGGCGCGTCGCCGTGCGCGGCGGCGTCCGCGCCGTACCGCCCCGCGACGACGCCGGCCTCGATCAGCGCACGCGCGTCGTCCGGCGTGTAGCCGAGTTCGCCGAGCAGCGCGCACGTGTCCTGGCCGAGCGCGGGCGGCGCCGAGCGCAGCCGCAGGCGTTCGCCCGCGAGCGTCAGCGGCAGCAGCGCGGTGCGCGTGTCGACCGGCCGCCCGGCGCTGCTCGCGTCGGCCGGCAGCGTCACGGCTTCGAGGCCGCCCGTGGCGAGCAGATGCGGATCGTCGAACAGGTCCTGCGGCTTCGTGATCGGCGCATACGGCAGGCCGGTCGATTCGAAGATCGCGCCGATCTCCGCGGCCGGGTACGGCGCCAGCCGCGAACGCAGCTCGGGCAGCAGCCATTCGCGCGCCTGCACGCGCAGGTTGTTGGTCGCGAGCCGCGGATCGTCCTTCAGCGCGGCCAGGCCGAACGCGTCGCAGAACAACACCCACTGCGTGTCCGACACGACCGCGAGAAAAATCTGTTCGTCGTCCTTGACGGAGAACACGTCGTAGACGGCCCACGCCGAAATCCGGCTCGGCATCGGCGACGCGGCCTGCCCCGTCACCGCGAACTGCATCATGTGCTGCGCGACGAGGAACACGTTGTTCTCGAACAGCGAACTCTGCACCTGCTGGCCGCGGCCCGTACGCTCGCGCTGCGCGAGCGCGGCCATCGCGCCGATCGCGCCGAACATGCCGCCCATGATGTCGTTCACGCTCGCGCCCGCACGCAGCGGCCGCCCTTCGGGGCCCGTCATGTAGGCCAGGCCGCCCATCATCTGCACGACCTCGTCGAGCGCGGTGCGATGCTCGTACGGCCCCGGCAGGAAGCCCTTGTGCGACACGTAGACGAGGCGCGGATTCAGCGCGTCCAGTTGCGGGTAACCGAGCCCGAGCCGGTCCATCGTGCCGCTCTTGAAGTTCTCGCTGAAGACGTCCGCCGTCGCAACGAGCCGCCGCACGATCTCGAGCCCGCGCGGGTCCTTCACGTCGACCGCGACGCTCTTCTTGTTGCGGTTGAACATCCCGAAGAAGCCCGCGCCGGAACCGCGCAGCGCGCGCGTGCTGTCGCCCGCGATCGGTTCGATCTTGATCACTTCCGCGCCGAGATCCGCGAGCAGCATCCCGCACGTCGGGCCCATCACCATGTGCGTCATCTCGATCACGCGCACGCCCGCGTACGGCAGCGCGGCAGCCTGTTGTCGATCGTTCATCGTGCGACTCCCGTCACGCATCCTTCCGGTTGCGCGGCCGACGGCGCGCGGCCATCCGCATAGCGGAAGCCCTTCGGCAACCCTGCGTCCGGCACGTGGCCGTACAGCGTCTCGGACGGCAGCGCCGCCTGCAGGATCGCGCGCGCGGCGAGCAGTGCGTCGACGTCGATGCCCGTGTCGTATCCCATCGCTTCGAGCAGGAACACGAGATCCTCGGTGACGATGTTGCCGGTCGCGCCCGGCGCATACGGGCAGCCGCCGAGGCCGCCCTGACTCGCGTCGATCGTCGTCACGCCGACGTCGAGCGCCGCGACGACGTTCGCGAGCCCCTGCCCGCGCGTGTTGTGGAAATGCGCGCCGCCGGCCTTGTCGCCGACTTCGCGCCGCAGCCGCGTGAACAGCCGGCGCACCTGCGCGGGGTTCGCATAACCGCTGGTATCGGACAGGCCGATTTCGTCGACACCGCATTCGGCCATCGCGACGGCCATCGCGATCGTCTCGTCGTCGGAGACCGCGCCCGCAATCGTGCAACCGAACGCGACCGACACGCCCGCCTCGATCTGCACCGACGGAAACCGTGCATCGCGCAATGCGACGATCGCGCGCACCTCGTCGATCATCTGCGCGGGCGTCTTGCGGATGTTCGCCACCGAATGGGCTTCCGTCACCGAGACCGGCAACGTCAGCTTGTGCACGCCCGCGTCGAACGCGCCCTCGGCGCCGCGCAGATTCGGCGCGAGCGCGGCGACGTGCAGCCCGGGAATCGCAAGCGCGTGCGCGACGACTTCGCGTACGTCGGCCATCTGCGGCAACAGCGCGGGCGGCACGAACGACCCGACCTCGATCTCGCGCAGGCCGGCCGCGGCCAGCGCGGTGATCCAGCGCAGCTTGGCGGCTGTCGGCATCACGGTCTTGATGCTCTGCAGCCCGTCGCGCGGGCCGACCTCGCTGACCAGCACCTTCGTGTTTTCTGAAACCTTCATTCGACACCTCATCGTTCTGCCTGAAAGAACATAGTTCTGTTTGACAGAACTTTAAGCGTGCATCGAATAGGCGATAAGCGGGGTATACCCGTGAAATCGCGTTTTTCTGGAACTTGTGTTCTGTCAGATAGAACGATATAGTCCACCGACCATCATTCGAAGGAAGCAGGTCCGTGCCCAGGAATCCAGCAGATCACGCCGGCGACGCAGCCGATCCGGCGACGGAAGAAACGTCCAGCGGCGTCGCGGTGCTCGACCGCGCGTTCGCGATCCTCCGTGCGTTCGGCCAGACCGACGACCGGCTGTCGCTCGCCGAGTTGTCGCGCCGCACCGGGCTGTACAAGAGCACGATCCTGCGCCTGCTCGCCGCGCTCGAGCATGGCGGATTCATGCGCAAGCTCGACGACGGCCAGTACGCGGTCGGGCACGAGCCGTTGCGGCTCGCCGCGCTGTACCAGCGTTCGTTCCGTGTCGGCCCGGTGGTCGAGCCGCTCCTCGAGACGCTGAGCCGCGAGCTCGGGGAAACGGCGTCGTTCTACGTGCGTCAGGGCGACGTGCGCTCCGTGCTGTATCGCGTCGAGCCCGCGCGGGCGGTGCGCGTGTCGATCCGCGTCGGCGAGGAGTTTCCGGTCGGCCAGGGCGCATCGGGCAAGGTGCTGCTGGCCTTCACCGACACGCACGACGCCCGCTGGAACGACGTGCGCGAACAGCTGTGGGCCGCGTCGTACGGCGAGCGCGACCCGGAAACGGCCTCGGCGTCCGTGCCCGTGTTCGGCGCGGCCGGCGAATGCGTCGGTGCGCTGACGGTGTCGGGCCCGAAATCGCGGCTCGCCGCCGCGCCGGCGATGACGGCGGCGCTCGCGATGCTGCTGCCGCTCGCGCAGAAGGCGACCGTCGCCCTCGGCGGCGCGGGCGCGCGCTACGACGCGCCGGCCGTGCGCGACAGTCTCGCGCGGCTCGCATCGTCGACGGACGACGACGCCCGGTCGTAGGACGCCGGTTGCGGGCGGCACGCGATACGGCAGCGCGAAAAGCGGCCGCATGCGACACTGGCCGCCGATGCACGCAGCGCGCCGTTTGCCGGCGACGCACCGAACGTGCAACCGTCAACCGGACCCGCCCGAGGAGACACCCGCGATGAACGCCGCGCGCACCGCCAGCTGGTATTTCGATTTCGTTTCGCCATTCGCCTACCTGCAACAGGAGCAGTTCGACCGGTTGCCGCCCGCCGCCGCGTTCGAACCGCGGCCGATCGTGCTCGGCGCGCTGCTCGCGCACTGGGGCCAGAAAGCGCCGGCCGAGATCGCGGCCAAGCGCGTGTTCACCTATCGGCATGCGCAATACCGCGCGGACAAGCTCGGCATTGCGTTCCGGATGCCGCCCGCGCACCCGTTCAATCCGATCAAGCCGCTGCGCCTCGCGATCGCGATGGGCAGCTCGCGCGACGCGATCCGGCGGATCTTCCGGCATATCTGGCGCGACGGTCAGGACGTATCGACGCCGGAAGGCTTCGCCGCGTTGTGCGAAGCGGTCGGCTTTCCGGAGGGCGTGACGGCCGTCGAGGCCCAGCCGGTGAAGGACGCGCTGCGCGCGAACACGGATCGCGCGATCGCCGAGAACGTATTCGGCGTGCCGACTTTCGTGCTCGACGGCGACCTGTTCTGGGGCGAGGACGCGACCGACATGTTCGTCGACTGCGCGACGTCGCGCGCGTGGCTCGATTCGCCCGAGGTACGCCGCATCAGTGCCCTGCCGGAAGGAATCCGGCGCGGCTGACCGCGAGCCGCCGCCCGGCACCACCCGCTTCAGCTGTCGCGCCCTTCGACCAGCGCCGGCACGGCCTCGCGCATCATCGCGGCGAACCGCACGAGCCGCGACGGATAGAACTGCGCATGCGGATAAGTGAGGTAGACCGGTAGCGGCGCGGCCTGCCACTCCGGCGCGAGGTGCACGAGATCGCCGCGCGCGAGATCGTCGGCCAGCATCCACGACGACCCGACGCACGCGCCGACGCCCAGCAGCGCCGCGCTGCGCAGCGCATACAGGTTCGCGGTCGTGATGCGCGGGCGGATCGCGATGCGCCGCGTGTCGCCGGTGGCCGCATGCGTCAGCGCAAGCTCGGTGCGGTAGTACGTGCGCAACGCGAGCCACGGCAGCGCGGCGAGCGCGTCCGGATCGGCCGGCACGTCGGCGCCGTTCAGCACGGACGGCGCGGCGACCACGAAGCGCGGCACCTTCGTCAGCCGGATCGCGACCACGCCCGGATCGGTCGGCTCGCCGACCTGGATCGCGCAATCGATGCCGCTGCCGACGAAATCGCGCACCTCGTCCTGCAGCAGCCATTCGACCGACACGCGCGGATAGTCGCGCAGGAACTGCGCGAGCGGCGCGACGAAACGCTGCTGGCCGAACGCGTGCGGCACCGCGACGCGCAGCAGCCCGTCCGGCTCCTCCTGCGCGCCGCGCAAATCGGCCTCGAACGCCGCCCAGCTCGCCAGCAACTCCTTCGCCTGCTTGAAGCACCGTTCGCCGTCGACGGTCAGCCGCATCGTATGGGTCGTGCGTTGCAGCAGCCGCATGCCGAGCGAATTTTCCAGCGCCTGCAGCCGCCGGCTGATGGTCGGCTGCGTCGTATGCAGTTGCACGGCGGCCGCCGACAGGCTGCCGGCCTCGACTATGCGCACGAAGGTTTCCATCAGCTCGAAACGATAGCCGGCGCCGTCCACCGGCACCGCCTGGATGCGCCGAGACCCGCCAGCAGCGGGAGAAGGAGAGGATTTTTCGGTCATTCGTGGAGCGTATAACAAATCTGCGCGGGGTGGCACTACCGTCGCCGGCCGCGTACCGCCACACTCGCGTCCATCCCATTCTTCCACCGAGGATGTACGCGATGTCCACCCCGACCCGTCTCGATGCCGCGCCGCGCGCGGCGCACGCCCCGGCCCGTCCGGCCGCGGCCGCCCATTCGATGCCCGATCGCCGGCTCGTGCTGCTGCTCGCGGCCGCCGCCGGCCTCGGCGTCGCCCCGCTCTACTACGCGCAGCCGATGCTCGGCGCGCTCGCGCCCGATCTCGGCGCGTCGGCGCGGGCGATCGGCTTCGTGCCGACGCTCACGCAGCTCGGCTATGCGCTCGGCATCCTGCTGCTCGCGCCGCTCGGCGACCGCTTCGACCGGCGCCGCGTGATCGTGACCAAGGCCGCCGCGCTGGTCGTCGCGCTGCTGTTGGCGTCGATCGCGCCGTCGCTCGGGCTGCTGCTCGCGGCGAGCTTCGCGATCGGCCTCGCCGCGACGATGGCGCAGGACGTCGTGCCGGCCGCCGCGACGCTCGCGCACGACGCGCATCGCGGCCGGATCGTCGGCACGGTGATGACGGGGTTGCTGCTCGGCATCCTGCTGTCGCGCGTCGTGGCAGGATTCGTCGCCGAGACGGCCGGCTGGCGCGCGATGTTCGCGCTCGCGGCCGCCAGCGTCGCCGTGATCGGCGCCGTGGCCGCACGCGGATTGCCGCGCTTCGAGCCGACCACGCGGCTGCCGTATCGCGCGCTGATCGGCTCGCTCGGCGCGCTGTGGCGCGCGCATTCGGCACTGCGCCGCGCCGCGCTCGCGCAGGGGCTGC